>JBBRBM010000051.1:0-32529 GCA_038205745.1 Verrucomicrobiota bacterium
GCGGCCCCAGGCGGCGTTGCCGGGTCCCAGCGGGTGAAGGTTAGCCCGAGCGCAGAACCAACCGTTCTTACTAACCTCAACGCCGCGCCAAAAAGCCGTCGTGCCGGCCCAACACGCCCTCTACTGCCGTTTTAAGGTTAAGTATTGTGTGTGAACAGATGCCGGGCACCCCCACGATCCCCCGTTCATGCTTTCCCGTTAGATGCATTGTTCGCTCGCCGCGTTCACTTCTCCGCCGTCCTCGCAATCACTCGCGTCTGCATTCCACCGGATCAAACCGTCCATGCCCGGATCGGGCTTGTCCCGCAACGAATTGTCCATGAACCAGATCAATCGCCGGGCAACCAACGAAGGAGCGCGCTTTCCGCGTTCCCATGCCTTCACCGTTGCCTCTGTCGTCGCCAGCAATGCCGCCAATTGACCGCGTGAGAATTGGAAGTCTTCGCCGCAGCGCAAGGATCGTCTGGCGCGTCTCCGTGGCGTTAGGAGCGAACAGGCGCGTCATTAGCGCGAGTATGCGTCCCGACAACGGAACACCAACGAAGCAACCGCTCGCCTTGTCGTAACGCAGTCGGTGGTGATGCCGTCGCGTCAGCCGGGATTCTGATGATGCAATTTCAGACATGGTGACAGTGTACCACGACGCCCCGGAACGAGACGCCACACATCCAAGCGGTGTGCAGCTTCAGGACGTTCCTTTTCCCGTTCACGTTCAACACAAGGGCCAAACAAAACGCCCCTGTGCATACCTTTGCGCATACCAACGAGGATCGGCAGTCGTGACGGTGAGAGAATTTCGAGATTTGCTGAGCAAAAGTGGTGCCCCGGTGTGGATTCGAACCCACGACCAATTGATTAAGAGTCAACTGCTCTACCAACTGAGCTACCGAGGCAACCAAGAGCGACGGAGATTACGTGCGCGACCGACTTTGTCAACGGACGTTTCCTGCGCTCAATAACTCAATGCTGCACCAAACCGTCACCGGCAAGGACTTCGATGGCTTTATCGAGTTGAGGGTCGCGGTCGTTGATCCAATCGTCAGGCGTGAGCGGAACATCGATGTCCGGCACCTCGCCGTTGTTTTCGATCGGTGTGTTGTCGAGGCGGTAATGGCCGGTCATGGGCATCCGCGCGTTCGTGCCGTCCACCAGGCTGAGTGAACTGGTCCAGATCACGTATCCCGGCGTGGGGCGACCGATCAGGCGGGCGAGGCCGCGGGACCGCATCGCATTGGGGAAAATTTCTGCGTTCGAATAGCTGTGTTCATTCTGGAGGACGACCATCTTTCGGTCCCACGCATGAAAGGGCACCGGCTCTTTCATGCCATCGCGCGGGCGAACCCAGCCGTGGGGCTTGCGCTGGAGCCACTCGACGAGCGTGTCGGCGATATTGCCGCCGTTGTTGAACCGCACGTCGATGATCATCGATTCCTTGCCGACGATGTACTCGTAGGCTTCGCGCTCGAACTGCGCCTGGTTCTGCGCACCCATGCTGGCGATGTGAAGGTAGCCCACTTTTCCGTTGCTCTCTTTCTCGACGTAATCCCGCAAGCGCTCGACGCGATTCTGGTAATTGACCTGCGTCCATTCGGTGTCTGCCAGCACGCGATAGCGGATGGTGCGAGCGCCTTCCTTCTCGCCGTTCGTGCTGATGAGGAACTCGAAGTCGCGGTCCTGCTTGTCGTTGATGATGCGATAAAGATCCTCGTTGAGCGATACATCCTGGCTGTTGATTGCGAGCACGACGTCGCCGGGATTGATTCGTGTTTTGTCGTACCAGCCGGGCGCGCCGTGGGGCACGGACTTCACTTTGATGCCGGGACCGTTGTGCGAGTAATCGAAAGTGAACCCAAGATACGGCGTGCGCGCTGTGGGGTTTGAGAGGTTGTTGGTGCCCGCGCTCACTTCGGCGTGGGACGCCTCGAGTTCACCAATCATGGTGTTGAGCAGCGACGCAAACTCATCGCCCGTATCCACTGAATCGAGCAACGGTTCGTAGCGCTGGCGGATGCGTTCCCAGTTGCGGCCATGGAAGTTCGGGTCGTAGAAGCCACGCTGATACGAACGCCAGAACTGCGTGAAGGACGCCAGCCGTTCGGCGCGCACGTCGCGCTCCCAGTCAGCGCTGAAGGTGACTTTCGTTTCCTTGCCACCATCGAACTTCAGCGTGAAGAGCTCGCCATTGTTGACGAAGAACGCGGTCTTGCCGTCCTTGCTGACGCGAAGCTGCGACTTGTTGCCGCCGGTCGTAATCCGTTTGGTTTCCTTGCCATCATAGGTGACCGACCACAGATCGCCTTCACTGATGAAAACGATCAGTCCTTCAGAGGTGACGGTGAGATCGTTCTGCGGGCTTTGTGGAGCAACTTTGCGGATGCGACGGTGAATGTCTTCAAACTCGATCTTGAACGTCACGGCATTGGTCGGCTTCACGAACTTCAAATCGGTATCGGCTACACGGATATCTTCGCGCGTCAGCGGAAGAACATAGAGCCCGTTGCCGTCGCGATTGCTCTGGAAGAACAAATACTTTCCGTCCGGCGACCACGCGGGCATGCCGTGTTGGGCGTAAAGACGCGTCACGTTTTGCGGCGCACCGGTGCCGTTCGCCTGCACGATCCAAAGATTCCATGCCTTGCTCTCGCCGCGATGCGCGTAGCAAATCCAGCGCATGTCGGGCGACCATTCGAAGTCACCGCCGCCCTGCCCTCGCCATTGCACGCCCGGTGCGTCCACGATGCGTTTCACTTCACTATTGCTCAGCGCGAGCGTGTAAAGCCCGCCTTCGGGACCGGCCACCCAAAAGCCGAGTTGCTTCCCATCGGGCGAAACTTTCATGCGCTCCACATCGCTGCCGCGTTCCCAGAGCGGCTTCACTTTGCGCGTCTTGACGTCCAGTTCGTAGATGCGCGTGAAGAACGCGCGATCGGAGGTGAAATAGATTTTGTTTCCATCCTTGGACCATGAGAAGTCGGAGTCTTCGCCGGCCCAATCGGTGAGGCGCGTGGCGTATTCTGCCGAACGTCCGGCGATGCCTTTCGGCTTGTCGATTGCCACGGTCCAGATGTCACCGTGCAGGCCGAATGCAAAAGTTTTTCCGTCCGGCGAAGGCTCAGCCTCGGTCGCGCCAGTCGCCAGCTTTTCGCGGCGTTTGGTCGTTTGTTTCTCGTCGGCCCTCGCGAAGAGCGTCAGCTTCTGCGGATCTTTGGACCCACGGCGCAGCACGTAAACATCAGGCCCGTACTCGAAGGCCACATCGCCGCTCGTTTGCGCCACACTCGGCCAGCGCACTGCGCCGCCGGTGAAGATCGTGAGTTGCTTCGCGCTGCCGTTCGTATCGAGCAGCCAGAGATTCGGGGTGCGCAGCGGATTGTCAGCGATGGGTGAAGTGTTTTCGCCCAGCTTGCTCGACGACGGCGTACGCTCACCACAAGTCACCGTGAGAATTTTTCCATCCGGCATGAAGCGCGGCCACAGGTGCTGGAACTGGTTCGTGGTGACTGGGTGCCGCTCGCCCTTTCCGGGATCGAGCATCCAAATCTCCGCCGCCGCCGACCCGAAGTAGCGCGGACGCGTCCATGGAAAACCGTAGCGTGCATACACGACCTGTTTTCCATCCGGCGAGAAATTCGGCGAATTCATGATCGCATAATCCTCGGTGAGCAGCCGGGTGCCGAGCGTCGCGACATCGAGCGCGAAGAGTTCTTGGTTCACCGTGTCGCGCTTGCTGGAGAAGAGAAGTGATTTGCCGTCGGGACTCCAACCGTACGGAATGTCCGTGCCGGAATGCCACGTGAGCTGGCGCGCGGAACCGCCGTCTGTGGGAACGACGAAAATATCCCAATTACCGCTGCGACGACTGGAAAACGCGACCCATTGGCCATCCGGTGAAAAAAGCGGGTAAGCGTCGGTCTCGATGTGTTGCGTGAGAGTCACGGCGCGGCCGCCGGTCGAATCGGTGATCCAGATGTCGCCGCGATAAACGAACGCGAGTCGCTTGCCGTCAGGGCTGAGCGCAGGCTGACGCGCTCCGATGATGGGCGCGTTGGTGGGCGGAGGCAGTTGCGCGTACGACGCGACAACGGCGGCGCACAAAATTAAAAACGCTCGGAACAACATAGCTGATGGACTCGGAAGCTACGCCGAGTGTTCAGGGAATGGAAGGAGGGTGAAGCGAAATCCAAAGCCAAGCACCGAGCCGCCTCGGCTCATTTCAGGATCGAGGTTCCGTCGCAACAGGAGTTTGCAGATTGGGATTCGCTTTCGGACTTGAAGAGTTTCGTTGCACGCCCTGCTCGACGTCGTGTCGATGTTCGCGCTCCTTGTGCAATTGCCAAACGATTTTCCCGCCAATCCACAACGCGGCCGCCAGCAGGATGGCGCCGGATACATGTTCCATCCGCAATAGCACGCGCGGAGACATTTTCCCGTGTCCCTTCGACACTCCCCAACTCAGCAGCGAGAACCACAACGATGCACCGGCCGCCACGCCCATGACGCAGCCGATCCGGTCATCCAACGTTTCATCGACCCAGTTGTGCGCGAGAAAAGTTGCCGAAAGCGTCACCCACAGCAGGAGGACCATCGGATTGCCGAGCACGCGCACGAACCCCGTCAGGAACGCGCCGCGCGGATGCAACTTCGCCTCGATCACGTCGGCGCTGTGGACATGGTCCGGGATGCTCTTGGCGGAAAAATATTGCCACGAAAGGTAAAGCAGGAAGAGAAAGCTCAACAGCTCCAGGGCCGACTTGAACATGGGCAAAGCCAGGAACACAGCGAAGCCGGCCAGCGCGATGGCGCAGTAAACGGATTCCATGACCACGGAGCCCAACCCGATCAGCAGCGCCCATTTGAAACCACGCCGCGCGCCTTCGTTGATAATGGTAAGATTGATGGGCCCCACCGGGATCGAAACAAGAAATCCGGCGATGATGCCGGTAATCAGCGCCGTGGGGAGGTGGGAGATTTGTTCAGGTGCGACCATTGCAGCTACGGCGTATGCGGCGTTGTGTCGTCGTCTTCGCCCTCGTCTTCGATCTCATGACGCATCTTGCGTGAGAGGCGCGGACGGACGAAGCCGTAGGCAAGATAAGCCGTGAAAACAATCGGCATCACGATGTAGAGGATTCGTTCCTGCAAGACGACCACGCTTCCAACCACGAGCGCGCCGATGATCGTCTTGGTGAAAGTGCTCGTGGCTTTCAGGTCAAGTTTCTTGAAGGTCGGGTATTTCACCGTGCTCACCATCATGGCCGCGAGGAACAACAAGAGCACGGGCAACGCGTATTTCCATTTGTTTGGCGCGTAATTGAGTTTGTCCAAGTGAATCATCAGAAGCGTAAGTGAGGCGACCATTCCGGCGGCGGCTGGGATCGGAAAACCGAGGAACTCCTTCCCGCCTCCGGTGCCCGCCATCGTCGCGAGACAATTGAACCGCGCCAGTCGAAACGCGCCGGCCAGCAAATACGCCGATGAGATAAACCACCCGAATTGCGGATGCCCTTCCCACACGTCGCGCAACACCACGCGATGCACCAGGAACGCAGGCGCCACGCCGAACGAAACCAGATCCGCCAGCGAATCAAATTCACGTCCGAACGGACTTTCCACGCCGGCCATTCTCGCCACGCGCCCGTCGAACAAATCAAAAATGCACGCGAGCAAAATGAAAAACAGCGCGCGCTCGATCATCCGGTAATCCGGCACATCCACCGCACCGGCCACGCTCGCGATGGCGTCAGTCATCCCGTTGTGCGCCGGGTGTGCCTTGTCCACATCAGCCCCCACGATCATCGTGAGTGCCACGAATCCGCAGAAGAGATTCGCCGCCGTGAAAAGGTTCGGCAGAAAATAAATCTTCAACTTCGGCTCCGGCTGCGTCTCCAGCGGTTTTTCCTCAGTCCCCATAAAAGTCACTCCCAACGCGCCAACACACTTTGTCCGCCCACCACTTTGTCTCCCACATGCACCGTCAGCCTGGCGGTGCGCGGGAGGAATATATCCACACGATTGCCCAAACGCATCATTCCCAAACGCGCGCTGCGGGCCGGCACATCACCCGCCGCAACCCATGGCACGATCTGCCGGCCCCACGCGCTGCCGACCATTCGCAGCGCCAGCTTCTGCTGTGGGTGCATGATGGGTTCCAATCCGAGCAACAACATTTCCAGCGGCGAATTTCCACCCAGCCTGATCGGTTTCGAATGCGCGATGCAGGCGACGCGCACCGCCGTGGGCGCATATTGCACCTGCACATCGATGATCGATGTGCGTATCGACACCCGCTGACACGGCGCGTTCACGAATTCAACTTCCGTCTGTTCATCAATTACGTCCACCGTGCCGTGCGCCGGTGCGACGAGCGCATTGATATCGTTCGGCTCTATCGGATCGGGATCGCGCGACAAATAAACGATCGCCACGATGAACAGCACCCAGACGATGAGAAACATCTGCCAGTACAACAGGATGAACGTGCCAAGTGTGCGGCCGATCCACGCCGCAGCGTAAAATCCGACCAGCCCGGCCAGCGACCAGAAGATGAGGCGTATCGCCGTCTGGTTCATCTTGCCGGAATTCATGGGCGCGAAGGTAAGCAGGCGCGTGTGGGCGAGTCGAGGGTCGATGAATGCGCGAAGGAAGATTGATCCACCCAGGAACGGAGCGCAGAGCTCCATCTCTGCGTGCTGTTCTGCGTCCTCGGTTGAGCCGGAACATCGTCGTGCAGAGCTGGAGCTCGGCGCTCCTCTCGCGCGACATTAGCTGAAGTCCAACGGCGTACCGCACGTCTGTGTTATTCACTGTGGCAGAACATTTGAAGTCTTTGAATCAACCCATGACTACTGCGAGGGCGGTGGTTGTCATCATCGGACTGGCGGCGCTGGTGGGAGTCGGATTCGGTGGACGCGCCGCGTGGCGAAAATGGGAAGCCCGCTCAAAATCCGCGAGTTCCACCCAGGACAGCGTGCGCGGCTATCTCAAGAAGCACGCCAGCCCGAAGGATTTCAAGTCGGGCTACGACTTCAACCTGCGCGCGGGCGTCAGCTCGATGCAGACGAACGCCGCGCGACTGCGCGACGAAGCGATAACGCTCCGCACCAATCTTGCGCAGGCGCAAAAGGAACTGGGCGCGCTCTTGAAAGAATCGACGGACGCTGGCGAACGGCAGCGCGTGGCAAAACGGGTGACTGCCACCGTGGCTGAGTTGCTCGCCGACCGGGAAAAGCGCCTCAGCGTTCGCGCACTGGAACTCGGCACTGCGAAGTCCAACCTTACGACGATCACCACCAACGTCGCGGTGTTGCAGGACACCGTGACGCAACTCGAGACTCATTCCACCACGGCGAGCAACGAATTCGCCCTGGCACAAACTGCGCTCAACAACGAGACCGCGCTCAACAACCAAACCGCGCGCGCGACCGCCAGGGGTGCGGCCGCGGTGAAGCAACAGGAATTCGCCAGCATTGATCGGCGCTTGAGCACAGCGCGGCAGTCTCTCGCGATCGCTCAAAAAAGATTTGAAACGCTGAACAACGGCAGCGCGCTTGCGGAGACTAACTTGTTTCTGGTGCAAACAAACGTGACCGCGTTACGAGCGGAAGCGCTGGAGAAGCAGGACGCGTTGGTGAAAATCACCGAGCAGGCAACGGCCCGACAGGCCGCGCTGGCCGCGAAGCAAAGCCAGGTAAGGTCTTTGAGAGGGACGTTGACTGAGAGCGAGGACGCCGCGACGAAAGCGCGTCGCGATCTCGTCTCGAAGGAACAGTCGCTCGCGAATCAACACGCCGCCTTCGCACGGGAAATTCGGACGAACATCACTGCGGCGCCCAGCTACGAGGCGATTTACACCTGGATCGGTCGCGCGCTTTGGACGTCGGATCGGCTGCTGGAGAACGACGACCTTCCCGATCAACGCTCCGGCGCGATGCTGGCGGAAGACGCGGCGAACTATGCGATTCAAAACGCCGAGAACCCATGGCTCGCGGCGCGCATTTGTGAGGGCTGGGTTTGGTCGAATCTGGAGAAGTATGACGCGCCGGGAAAACCAAAAGTCGCGCTGAACCAGGTTTTGCAAACGTGCGCCAACGCCTTCACGCGCGCCGGCGAGACGAACAATCTGGTGAAGAACTTTCAATTGCGTCTCCAGCACGCTCCCAATCCACGCGCCGCCGACGGTGTGCGCTACTACCTCGCGAACCTGCTGGAACAAAGCGGCAGCAACAGCGAAGCCCTCGAACTTTACCGAACCATCCAGGACACCAATCTCCTCGGCTACGCGCAACGGCGCATTGCCGTGGTGGAGAAGCGCATACAAAAGCCGTGATATGAAATCCCTCACTGAACCTCTCACACCCAAGCGCACGGCCATTTACATCGCGATCCTTGCGGGCGTTGCTTTGATCGGCTGGGGCGGATGGCAGTTTTGGGGCAGGATGACTGGACGCCCGCCCTCGACGGCTGAGGTGAAGCGTTCCATCTGGAAATATTTGAAGAAGGAAACCGGCCATTCGGAATTCGCGACTGACTTCGCGTCAGCGTCGATTTCCAACGCCTTCGAAGAAATTGCGATCACCAACAAGAACGGCAAGATCCGAAAAATCGGCAAAGGCAAACGCAGCGAACTGGGCCTGCCGGAAACAAGTCTCACCGTTTACTTCCGCACGAACCACGCTGCGGCCGTGAGCTACAAGGACATGTATGATCTCGTGGGGCAGCAACTCGCGATCGCGGACCATTTGCTGGAGAGCCAGGACTTGCCGCAGAAACAATCCGCGCTGGTGATGGCGAGCGAGGCGAGCACTTACGCGCGCAACAACGCCATGAACCTCTGGCTCGCCGCACGCATCTGCGAAGGTTACCTCTGGCCAAACCTTTCACTCGTCGAAGGAACGAACAAAGTGCCCTTCACGCCCGACGCGTTGCTGAACATCTGCGACGTGGCGTTCAAGGACGCCGGCGAGACGGATCACATCATCCGCAACTACGAATATTCCATTGCCAAAACCGTGCGCCCAGCCCAAGCCGACGCCGCGCGCTTCCGCCTTTCGCGCCTTTATCTGGATGCGGGCAACGATGCCAAAGCGCTCGCCACGCTGAAACAAATCACCACGATCAAGAACGCCAAAGTGCAGCAGATGATCGCGAATCTGGAGCAGAGGGTGAAAGGGAAGTGATTGGCAGCGCGTGACGCGCGTTGACCCAAAAACTCCGCTCGGCTAAGTTCCGAGCGCATGCAATCAGTCGGATTCACCTTCTGGCAGGATGGCGACATGTGGCTCGGCCATCTGGACGACTACCCGGACTACATGACGCAGGGCACCACCCTTGATGATCTCAAGGAGCATCTTCTCGACCTCTATCGCGACCTTTCCTCAGGAGTCATCCCGGCAGTGCGCCAGCACTCCAAACTCGAAGTCGCGTGAAGCGCCGCGACCTGATTCGCACGATCGAGCAACAGGGAGCGTTGTTTATCCGTCACGGCGGCAAGCACGACTGGTATCAGAATCCGGAAACCAAAGTCTGCCAACCAGTGTCGCGGCACAATGAGATCAATGAACATCTGGCTCGTGCGATCATCCGGAAGCTGGCAGCAGGCCGATGAGTTTTGAACTTAGTTGCCACGCGCAGTCTTCAGATGATCGCGAATCTGGAGCAAAGGGTGAAGGGGAAGTAACAGCTCAGCACGTTGCGTCCGCCAAGGCTTTCAGCATACATTCCGTCCATGAAGCGCGAGTTCAATGTCATCATCGAGAAAGACTCGGCGGGTTACTACGTCGCGACAGTTCCCCATCTTCGCGGCTGCCACACTCAGGCAAAGTCGCTCGACACGTTGATGAAGCGAATCCGTGAAGCGATCGAGCTTTGCCTCGAAGTGGAAGACGGCGTCGAAAACTCGCCCGACTTCGTGGGCATACAACGTGTCACCGTTTGAACCATGCCACGCGCTCCTCGCATCCGCGGGCGTGAATTGATTTCAGCGTTGCAACGAGCTGGCTTCGTTATGCTGCGCGTCAAAGGCAGCCATCATTTCCTTAAGAATCCTGACGGACGTACGACGTAGATATTCGCTCAGGGAAGATTCGCTACACCCGTTACATGTTCTTCGTTCCGACCCGCACGAAGATCGAACCATCAGCGCTAAGCGCAGCGCTGCAACCGAGTGATTTCCAGACACCACCGGAATGGAAGCGCGTGACTACATTCTCGCCGGGCAGACAGATTTCGCCGCACTTCATCTTTCACTCGGCGATGCACCAGATTCGAGAACTTGAGTTGAACTGGGAACCTGGGCGATTCACGCCAGCAGCCCAACGGGCAAGCGCGAAGCGAGTCTTAAAACTCTGGCAGCAAGGCCAGACCGACGATGCATCTGACGCTTACATCCGTGCTTTGGATGAAGTCGCGTTTCGATCCGAATCACGTGGGACAACGACCGAGGAGAAAGACCTGCCGTGAGCTCCATGATTTCTTGAAGTTAAAAATTTCTTTGAACATTTGTCTCGCTGAATAATCCAACTGCCTGCACACCGGCTCCGGGTTTTTTCCCGGAAAGTGCGCGGATGCTGCCCTGATGCCTCTTTACAAGGTCTCGGGGCGTTTGCTATCTGGCACGCCGCTTCACGAAGCGCGGCGCCGGTTGGCGAGCGTCGGGATCAGCCTGGCGACACGATTACGCAGCGCGTGGAACGGCAGGAAGGTGCTAAGCACATGATTAAAGTTGATAATTTGGTCAAGACGTTCGGAACGAAACGGGCCGTGGACGGCATTTCGTTTTCGGTCGATCGCGGCGAAGTGCTCGGGTTTCTCGGACCCAATGGCGCGGGGAAATCCACGTCCATGCGGATGATCACGGGATTCATTCCGCCCACTGAAGGCACGGTCACGGTGGGCGGCCACGACATCGTGGACAATCCGATCGCAGCGAAAAAGCTGATTGGTTACCTGCCGGAAAATGCGCCGGCCTACACCGACATGACGGTGAACGGCTTCCTCAGTTTCTCGGCGGAGTTGCGCGGCTTGCGCGGCGCCGAGGCGAAACGCGCCGTGGATCGCGCCATCGAGATGTGCTTCCTCGAAAACGTCCGCCACCAAAGCGTGGACACGCTCTCGAAGGGCTATCGCCATCGCACCTGCTTCGCGCAATCGGTGATTCATGACCCGGCGATTCTCATTCTCGACGAGCCGACCGACGGCCTCGATCCGAATCAGAAACATGAGGTGCGGCAGCTCATTCGCCGCATGGGCGAAAAGAAGGCCATCATTTTTTCCACGCACATTCTCGAAGAAGTCGAAGCGATCTGTTCGCGCGCGATCATCATCGATCGCGGCCGCATCGTGGCGAACGGAACGCCGGCCGAATTGAAGGCGAAGTCTGATGTGTCAGGTGCGGTTTCGTTGCGCGTGCTCAATGTGCCGGCGGATTCGGTGAAGCAACGGCTCGGTGCAATTTCAGGCGCGAGCAAAGCCACGATCATTCGCGAAGAAGCGGGCGTGGTTCACGCTCGCGTGTTCCCGACCGACAAGACGCGCAACGGCGCATTCGCCCGCGCGGTCGCAGACGCTGTCACGGGCGCGGGTTGGAAATTTGAAGAGCTACACACGGAGGAAGGACGGCTCGACGAAGTGTTCCGCCGCATCACGTTGCCGGACACAGCCGCCGGTTCCACGTCTCACGAAAACAAAGTCACGGGAGGTCATCAATGAGCAGTGCATGCCGTAACATCTGGACCATCGCCAAACGGGAGCTGAGCGGCTATTTCGCATCGCCCGTCGCGTATGTGTTCATCGTCATCTTCCTGCTGCTGAACGGATTTTTCACGTTCATGCTCGGCGGATTTTTCGAAATGGGCGAAGCGTCGCTGACGTATTCGTTCTTCCGCTGGCATCCGTGGCTCTACCTGTTCCTCGTGCCCGCAGCGGGAATGAGGTTGTGGGCTGAAGAACGGCGTCAGGGCACGATGGAACTCTTGCTCACGATGCCGATCACGGCGTGGCAGGCAATCGTCGGGAAGTTCCTCGCCTCGTGGATTTTTCTCATCATCTCGCTGGCGCTGACGTTCCCGATCGCCATGACTGTGGCGTATCTTGGCGCGCCGGATTGGGGCGCGATCATCACGGGCTACATCGGCAGTGCGTTGCTGGCGGGTGCATATCTCGCCGTCACGTGCCTCACGTCGGCGCTCACGCGGAACCAGGTGATCAGCTTTATACTTTCCGTCGTAATTTGTTTCTTCCTGATCCTGTGTGGTTGGGAACCGGTCACGCGGCTCGTGATCAACTTTGCGCCGAAGCTCGCGAACTTCATCGCCACCTTCAGCGTGATGCCGCACTTCATGGGCTTCCAACGCGGAGTGATTGATATACGCGACCTGCTGTTCTTCCTGTCGGTGATCGGCTTCTCGTTGTTCTGCAACGGCGTCGTCATTCGCAACCTCCGCGCGGGCTGATTTATGATGAGCACGGGAAATAATGTCTGCCAGGGCGATGAAGTGAGAGGTGCCTCGTTTCCCCTCACCCTAACCCTCTCCCGCGGGGAGAGGGAACAGCGAGTCACAGTCTCTGATTTTCTAAAGCTGCCTGCGCAATCACCGCGGTTGGTTTGCTCCAAGAGACAGAATTCCATTCCCCCTCTCCCCAAGGGAGAGGGCAGGGGTGAGGGGGAACAGGACGTGATTCGTTCAACTCGCGTCCGCACCAACTTCGTTCCAACTCAGCAACTTTGTTCACCACGATGAAACAGAAAAAATCTGAGACACTGCTGTATTCCGCGGTCGGAGTGGCCGTGATGTTTGTCGTCATTGTCGCGGTCAACCTCATCGCGAGCGCGGTTCGGGGCCGGCTCGACATGACGGAGGACAAGCTTTACACGCTGTCGCCCGGCACGCGTTCGATCCTCAAGAAACTCGATACGCCGGTGGAAGTGCGCTTCTACTTTTCTGAAAGCGAAGCGCGCGTGCCGTCCGGCGATCGCACTTACGCGAAACAAGTCGAGGACTTGCTCCAGGAATTCGGCGAGGCATCGCGCGGCAAAATCAAAGTGCGCAAGATCGACCCGAAACCGGACACGGAAGCGGAAGAGATGGCGCAGGCCGACGGCGTGGAGCCACGCCCAACATCACAGCTCGGCGGCGAGAATTATTACATGGGCCTCGTGGTGAGCCTCGATCCGGAGAAGGCCGCCCTGCCCTACTTGCCGGCGGATCGCGAACGTTTGTTGGAGTATGACCTGGCTCGCGCGATTGGCCGCGTGATCGCGACGAACAAGCCGGTGATCGGCGTGATGACCGCGCTGCCGATGTTCGGCATGCCGATGAATCCGATGATGATGCGCATGGGCCAGCAAGGTCAGCGCCCGTGGGTATTCATCCAGGAATTGCAGCGCGACTACGACGTGCGTCAGGTGCAAATGACCTCGGACAAGATCGATGACGCGATCCAGGTATTGGTGGTCGCTCATCCAAAAGACATCACGGACCAGGCGCAGTACGCGATCGATCAGTTCGTGTTGCGCGGCGGCAAGGTGCTCGCGTTCCTCGATGCGATGAGCGTGGTGGACAAGCCGCAGCAGCCGAACAATCCAATGGCGGGAATGATGCCGGGCGGCGGCTCGTCATTGCCGAAGCTGCTGCAGGCGTGGGGCGTCGCGTTCGACACCACGAAGGTCATGGCCGATCTGAACTTCGCTCGCGAACTGCCGTTTCAACGCGGCCAGCGTCCGCAACTCATGCCCACATGGCTGTTCGTAAATCCCGAGGGCATCAACAAGAGCGATGTGACGACGGCGCAGCTCGACAATTTGCTGCTGCCTTCACCCGGCGCGTTCACGGTGACGCCAGCGACGGGAATTGAGCAGACGGTGCTCGCTCACACGACGAAGCGTTCGCAGTTCGTGGACGGCATGACGGCGCAATTCTCGGGGCAGAAGATTGCGGATGATTTCAAGGCGTCGGGCACGGAGTACGCGCTGGCAGTGCGGCTCAAAGGCAAGTTCAAGAGCGCCTTTCCCGAAGGCAAACCCGCCGCCGCTCCTGAAGAGAAAAAGGAAGGCGACACGGAAAAGAAGGACGAGAAGAAGCCCGCCGGCAATTCGCTCAAGGAATCGAAGACCGAGAGCGTGGTGATCCTCGTGTCAGATTCAGATTTCCTTTACGACAACTTCGCGTTTGATCCCAGCATGATGCAGTTCGGCGTCGCGAATCCGATCAACGGCAACTTCGCGTTCGCGCAGAACATGCTCGAACAATTGGCCGGCGATGTGAGCCTCGTGGGGACGCGCAGCCGCGGTGCGATGCGCAGGCCGTTCACGGTGGTGCAGAAGATGCAAGCGCAGGCCGAGGACCAGTATCGCGACAAGATTCGCCTCCTGAACGAAGATCTCCAGGAGACGCAGAAGCAACTGGGCGAGTTGCAGGCGAAGAAAGAGCCCGGCCAAAAACTGATCCTCTCGCCAGAGCAACAGTCGAAAATCACGGAGTTCCAAACGAAGAAACGGAAAGCAGAGCGCGACTTGCGTGAGCTGCGGAAGAATTTACGGCAGGACATTGATTCACTGGAGAATCGTTTGAAGTGGGCGAACATCGCGGGCATGCCGCTGCTCGTCGTGGCCGCCGGAATCGGCGTCGCCATCTCCCGCAAACAACGCACGAAAGCCAAATGAACCGGAAGCAACTGACACTCTTGATTGTGCTCGCCATCGTCGTGGGCGGCGCGGGCTGGTACGTGTATTCAAAGAAGCAGTCGAGCTACGAACGCGGCTCGGATGCGAGCGCCGAGAGCAACAAGCTGCTCAAAGGCGTGCCGACCGCCGCGATCAACGACGTGGCGCAAATCACGATCAAGCAAGGCACCAACGAAGTGAATCTCGCGCGCAACGCCGATGGCTGGAGTGTGAAGGAACGCGCCGGTTATCCCGCGAACTTCGAAACGATCAGCGAAGTGTTGAAGAAGCTGTGGGACTTGAAGATCACACGCAAGGTCGAGGTCGGCCCATCGCGTTTGCCCGCGCTAAAGTTGACGAAGAGCGACGCGACGTTTCTCGATCTGAAGGACGACAAAGGCAAGAGCGTGATTGCGCTTACACTCGGTTTGCCCGCAACGAAAGAGACCGCGAACGACCCGATGGGCGGCGGCTCATTTCCCAGCGGACGTTACGTGATGCGCGGTGAAGATGTGAAGACGGTCGCGCTCGTCGGCGATCCGTTGAGCAACATCGAGCCGAAGGCGGAGGATTGGCTGAACAAGACTTGGTTCAAGATCGAAAAGATCAAAGCCATTTCCGTCACGAGCAAGGAAGCAACGAACACATGGAAGCTCACGCGCGAAACCGAAACCGGCGAATGGAAGCTCGCCGAAGCGAAGGCCGACGAAGCCGTTGATTCCGGGAAAACGAGCGGATTGAATTGGTTGCTTTCATCGCCTTCGTTCAACGACCTGATCTTGAATCCCACGCCGGAAAAAACCGGCCTGACGAATTCAACGACCGCCACGCTCGATACCTTCGACGGCTTCACGTACACGATCAAGCTCGGCAAGCCCGAGGGAGAAAACTACGCGCTGCAAATGACCGTCGCCGGAAATTTCCCGAAGGAACGCGCGCCCGGCAAAGACGACAAGAAGGAAGACAAAGAGAAACTCGACAAGGAATTCGCGGACAAGCACAAGCAACTCGAAGAGAAGCTGAAGACCGAGAAGCAGTTCGAGAAATGGACCTACCTTGTGTCGAGCTTCACTGTGGATTCGCTCGTAAAACCTCGAAAAGATTTTCTCGCGGAGAAGAAGGAAGAGCCCAAGCCTGACACAGCAAAACCGGAGGAAGCGAAGAAGGAAGTGCCACCGAAGCTCTAACGCTTCCTGCCGCCACCGGAGCGATCATATTCCGCGGGCCCGACCCGCAGTTCGGCGTGGGTTGAATTGGCGACCATCTCGAGCATGAAGGCGTCAGCACCGGTCTCGCGGACCAGATCGAGCGGCGATTCATCCTCCAGCAGTTGAGCGCAGGCAAGGCAGATATTCGGATTGGCGTTTGCTCGCGCCTGAATTCTCTCCCCGCAACACCTGCATATCGTCCCCAGTGACATCCGAGCGAACAATCGTCTTTACTATACAAAAAGCGAGGACGAGTTATTAACAAATTTTGGAGCGGAAAATCGAATAATGGCGCGCCTGACCGTTTGGTTGACCCGCGGAATTGTTGTGTCTCACACCGGAGAACGAACCATGCAAAATGTTTGCAGCAAACTCAATCGATGAAGTGATCGCGGTCGGCAAAGACCTCTGAGCTTGCAGTTGTGCCGGCGGCTTTCGCCCGGGACGGCGAATTGATGCGTCCACGTTTCTTCTGCATCGAGATTTCGTCCGATGCTTTCGAAGTGGTGATCGGCGATTCACTTTCGTCCGGCGGAAAGGAATTCGCCGCAGGAGTTGCAGGAGCCAGTGTTCGTTGCCGCGAGGTTCCTTCCCGAAGCACCTGAGTTTCATTCTCAGCCGCAACAACCACCCGGACTCCCGCGGCATCCAGCGCGGCGAGAACGTCGGACGGCGGCGCCGCGCTGCTCACGAGAATGTCGATCGCATCGATGCCACAGAGTCGGCTGATGGATTGGCGGCCAAACTTGGTGTGGTCGATGCAGATAATGACCTTCCGCGCCGCCCGAATCATCGCGCGCTGGATATCGATCAGCAGCCCGTGCGAATTCATCAAGCCGTCCGGCGTGAGTCCTCCGCAACTCATCACCGCGACGTCGGCGCGCACATGGGAAAACGCCTCGACCGCCAGCGGCCCCACCAAAACTCCGAGCCGCGGGTAAATCACTCCTCCCGACACAACCACTTCAATGCGTTGCGAGGATCCGAAGTGTTGCGCCACCGGCAGCGAGTTCGTGACGATGTGAAGCGTCTTGCTTTCCAGATGTCGCGCGATGTGAAAGCAGGTGGTGCCAGCGTCTATGATCACCGTCTGGTTCGAAGGGATCAGTTCGGCACAAGCGCGGGCGATGCGTTCCTTCTCGGCAAGTTGCTGCGTATCCCGCGACGAGAATGCGAACTCGTCCGACCGCGGGTTCGTGAGCCGGGCACCTCCGTGAGTGCGGCGAATGTGACCTCGCCCTTCCAGCGCTGTCGCATCACGGCGGACTGAGGAAACGGAAGCGCCTGTGTGCTGCGCCAGTTCCTCCAAGGACGCGAATTCCACCTTCCCGAGAAAAGCCTTGATCCGATGTTGTCGCTCTTCAGCCGTCATCCAGTCTCTTGTGATAGATTATGGAAGTTCTTGCAAGCAATTGTTTGACTTGGTTCTTAATATTTCAAAAACTGCCGGCGCTTTCAAAAGTATGGCAGCAGCAAACACATCGGTTCATCGCGCTGTGGTGGAACATTTGGTTCGCCAGAGTGTGTATCAACGCTTGGGAAAGCCACTGCCGCAGACGGCTTCCGGCCCGAATCCGTTGGTGGTGAATCTCAGCGCCCGGCATTGCCATCTGACCCAGGAAGCGGTCGAGATCCTTTTTGGCAAGGGCCATCAGCTTCAGGTTCACAAGTGGCTTTATCAGGAAGGTCAGTTTGCTGCGAAGGAGACGCTGACACTCATCGGACCGCGCAGCCGCGTGATTTCAAACCTGCGCATTCTCGGCCCGTGCCGGACCCTGAATCAGGTTGAACTCTCATACACCGACGGCATCGCGCTCGGGTTTGAACTCCCACTCCGCAGTTCCGGCGACATCAAGGGCACGCTCGGCTGCATGCTGATGGGCCCGGCGGGATTTTTTGAAATGGAGCAAGGCGTCATTCGAGCCTTGCGCCACGTTCACATGAATCCCGTGGACGCTGACTACTACGGCGTGAAGCCGGGTGATTTCATGAAACTGAAGATCGGCGGCGACTGTGGACTTAGTTTGGACCGCATGCTTTGTCGCGTGGACAAGAGTTTCAAGCTGGAGATCCACATCGACACCGATGAAGGAAACGCCTGCAATCTCCAGCCCAACACGCCGTGCGAACTACTGAAATAATTTCAACAACCTCAAACCACAAAACAGGAGAACATCAATGAGCGAAGCAATCGGAATGATTGAAACAAAGGGCTACACCGGGAGCGTTGAAGCGACCGACGCCATGGCCAAGGCAGCGAACATCACCATCCAGAAGACCATCGCAATCGGCGGCGGTCTCATCACGGTCATTTGCCGCGGCGACGTGGCGAGCGTGAAGGCTGCGGTGGACGCCGGAGCAAAAGCCGCGAGCAAAGTGGGCGAACTCGTCGCGTCACACATCATCGCACGGCCGCATGAAGATCTCGGCAAGATTTTCTTCGGTGAAGTCGCGAACAGCGTGAAGAAGTAAGTCGATTTCCAACAATCAACTCTCAACAAATTTATGGCTCAACAAGCAATTGGAATGATCGAAGCGAAGGGACTCTGCGCGCTCTTCGAAGCAGTGGATGCGGCGCTGAAGTCCGCGAACGTAACCTTCACCGGCTGGGAAAAAATTGGCTCAGGTTACGTGACCGCGTTTTTCCGCGGCGATGTCGCCAGCGTGAAAGCCGCGACTGATGCTGGCGCTGCTGCCGCGTCGCAAGTCGGCCAGATTGTCAGCGTGCAAGTGATTCCGCGTCCGCACGACGGCCTGGCTGTGCTCGGCAAGTGGCTTCAGCAATGATTTCAGATTTACGAATGACGGTTTACGCAACCGGCCTCCGCACCAGCGCGCCGCTCGTAAATCCGAAATCGTAAATCGCAAATCCATGAAGGTTCTCGTCGCCAATATTGGTTCCACGTCGCTCAAGTGGCGGCTGTTCGATTTCACGAACAGTCCCGAGCGCCTGCTCCACAAGGGCGGGTTCGAGCGCGTGACTGATTATCCGAAGGCGATCGAGGACTGCCTGGCGCAACTCAAGGAAAGCGGCTCGATCCAAAGCGAGCACGAACTCGCGGCGGTCGGTTTCAAAACCGTGCTCGCGAAAAATGTGAGCGGCTGCGTGCGGCTCGAAGAGTCGGTGTTGAAGGCGATGGAGGCTTACAACGGCATCGCACCGGCGCACAATCCGCCTTACATCACGGGCATCCGCCAGTTCGCGCAACGCATGCCAGGCACGCCGCTCGTCGGACTGTTCGAGACTGCGTTCTACCAGTTCGCACCCGAAGCTCAGATGCGCTACGCGGTGCCGGACGCGTGGTTTGAGGCGGGCATTCGCCGATTCGGTTTTCACGGCGCGAGTCACAAGTTCATCGCGGAACGTTCCGCGGAACTGCTTGGCCGAGAAGATGTCGCGAAGCGCGCCCGCGAACAATACGTGAATGGTGCGACAACGCCGGTGAATGGACCCGCGCTCCGAGTTATCTCCTGTCATCTCGGCGGCAGTTCTTCCATCACCGGCATCCGAAACGGCGTCGCGATTGGCAACAGCCTCGGCATGAGTCCCCAGTCCGGGCTGCCTCACAACAATCGCGTCGGCGATCTCGATTCCGCGGCGGTGCCTTACGCCGTGCGCGCGCTCGGTCTCTCGATCGACGAAGCCGAACGCCAGCTCTCGAAAGAAGGCGGGCTCAAAGGTCTCGCCGGCGGAATCTCGAACGACATCCGCGACATCCAGGAAGCCGCCGCCAAAGGAAACGCGAAGGCGAAGCTCGCGCTCGACGTGTTCGTTGCCAGCGCGCGCCATTGGATCGGCGCTTACTTCTTCGAACTCGGCGGCGCGGACGCGATCGTCTTCACCGCCGGCATTGGCGAGAACCGCAGTGAACTTCGCGAAGCAATCTGCGCCGGCCTCGAAGACATCGGCATCGTTCTTGATGCGAAACTGAATTCCGAAACGCGTGCAAAGGAAGCCGTGATCAGCGCCGCGAACTCGCGCGTGAAACTCATGGTGATCCCGACCAACGAGGAGTTGGTCGTGGCACGCGAAGTGAAGCGCCTTCTCGAAAGCCAGAAAAACTGATTTCTCAACACAACAAACAACCATCATTAAAATTATGTCCGTTCAAGCAATTGGAATGATCGAAACGCGAGGGCTCGTCGCTCTCGTCGAGGGCACCGATGCGATGCTCAAAGCCGCGAACGTGGAACTCGCGGGCCCGATGACCCAGGTCGGCAACGCCCTCGTCACCGCTGTCATTGTGGGCGACGTCGCCGCTGTCAAAGCCGCCACCGACGCCGGCGCGCAAGCGATCAAGGCGATCAAGGGCGAAATCGTCAGCGTGCATGTGATCGCACGTCCGCACGGCGACGTGGACGCAGTGTTGCCGAAGAAGAAGTGAGCCAGTGAGTCAGTAATCAGTAGGTCAGTAAACAGTCACTGACCTGCGCCAGGCGCTCACTGATTACTGCTTCACTGATTACTGATTACTTTATGTTTCTCGCTCGCGTAGAAGGCTCGGTCGTCTCGACCAAGAAAGATCCCGCCATGAACGGGCGCAAACTCCTCATGCTTCGTCCGCAACTCGTGGACGACAAAGACCCGACGAAGTTCCGCCCCGGCGCGAATACCATCGTGGCGGTGGACACCATCGGAGCAGGCATTAACGAGATGGTGCTTTTCTGCCAGGGCAGTTCCGCGCGTCTCGCTGGCGGGATGAAAGAAGCACCGATCGATGCCGTCGTGATCGGCATCGTCGATTCGGTGGATGTGTTCGGTAAGCAAATCTTCAGCGCGAAAAACCAACAGTGATGTCTTCGCGCCAAATATTTTCACAAATGCCGCGGCGGGGGATGTCTTCCGAGTCGCGCTTCCTGTCCTCGAATCTCTCGCGCGTTCACCCGATTGAAGTTCAATGCCTCGACGATAGCTCGACCGGTCGGGCTGATGCCGATGACGACGAAACCATCCCATCGGAAGTGAAGCCGCCAAGAGTCGCGTCGCGGATTGAACAGCGGAACGTGCTTACCGGTTCGCGGATCGATCGCGGTCTGCCGCGAGCCTTTGCGCAACGAACCCGAGACGCACGCAAGAGCGAGATTGCCCAGTTCGGTTTTTCCAGAAGCGTTCAAGGGGACAATGTGATCGATGTGGAAGGTCGCTTCCTGCCCTCGTTGATCCATGCCGCAGTATTCGCATCTATTCCCTGCGCGCTGAATGACATGCGCTCGAAGATGCGCTGGTATGAACATGGCGCTACGAAGCGCGGCTACTCGGACGTTGTGCGCGCAATCGGATCAGCGAAAGGACTTCGACGAGATCAACGAGTCCTTCAGCCTCTCGTCGCTCTGCGCCGGTTAAACGTTTGCCCTGATCCTGCTTATCGAGCAGCGAGTGAAGGCGTTTTTCCACGGCTCTTGGCAGTCGGAACTTCGCCAAGTCACCGGGCAACTCAAGCTCGAACTGAATTCGTTTGTTCATACTCGCTGAGTCGTTCGAGTCAGAAGTTACCGAGCGCAGAACACCTTGTCCAAACTCTAATCCTGTCCACTCCTAAACATTTATGAGTGCAGTGAACGAAGCTTTAATCCGCGACATAGTTTCTGAAGTGTTGGGCCGCCTCGGTGGCGCGTCGGCTCCGCAAAGCTCCGCGCCTGCGCCCAAGCAGGATTGCGGTTGCAACGGCAAGGCGCAAACGAGCGCGCCGGGATTGCGCGGGAGGTTCGGCGTGTTCCAGACCGCTGACGAAGCTTGTGCCGCGGCGCAGGAATCATTCGAGCAACTGAAGAAGGCGGGCGTCGAAGCGCGGCGCAAGATCGAGAACATCGTCAAGACGCTCGCGGAGAAGAATGCCGACGAGTGGGGCCGCATCGAACTCGAAGAGACGAAGATCGGTCGGCTCGACCACAAGATCGAGAAGCTCAAGATCATCAAGCTCGTGCCGGGTGTGGATTGGTTGCGCCCGGACGCGCGCAGCGGCGACCACGGCATCACGCTCGAGGAATACACTCCATTCGGCGTCGTGGGTGCGATCACGCCGAGCACGCATTCGATTCCCACGTTGAGCGGCAACATCGTGAACATTGTCTCGGCGGGAAATTCCGTCGTGTTCAACGCGCATCCTTCAGCGGCGCGTTGCGCTGCGGTTGCCGTGCGCGCTTACAACGAAGCGATCTTCCGCGAAACCGGCATCGAGAACATCGCGACGATCATCGATAAGCCGTCGATGGAGAGTTTTACCGCGCTTTGCAAAAACGAATTCGTGCGTCTGCTGCTGGTGACCGGCGGCCCTGGCGTGGTGAAGGCAGCGATGGCTTCGGGCAAGCGCGCCGTGTGCGCCGGCCCTGGAAATCCTCCCGTGCTCGTGGACGACACCGCGTGCATGAAGCGCGCTGCGATGGCGATCGTTTCCGGCGCGGCTTACGACAACAACCTGCTCTGCATCGGCGAGAAGGAAGTTTTCGCGCTGGAAAACATCGCGGACAAGCTGATGGCCGAGATGGAGAAGAACGGCGCGTTCCGATTGAACAACGCGCAACTCGATGCACTCACCAAGGCGGCGTTCACTTTCAAACCCGGTCACGGCGGCGGTTGCGCGGAGCCGAGCGTGAACAGAGATTTTATTGGCAAGGATCCCATCGTGCTGGCGAAGGCGGCCGGCGTGAACATTCCCTCGGGCACGCAGCTTCTCTTCGCCGAGACGGATGCAAATCATCCGTTCGTCATTGAGGAACAAATGATGCCATTCATCCCAATCACCCGCGTGAAAAGCATCGAGGAAGGCATCAAGTATTCGCTCATCGCGGAACACAACTACAAGCACACCTCGATCATTCACTCGCACGATGTCGAGGCGATGACCGCGATGGGCCGCGCGCTCGACACGACGTTGTTCATCAAGAACGGCCCGTGTGTCGCGGGACTCGGTCTCGGCGGTGAAGGCTACCTGAGTTTCTCGATCGCCACCCCGACGGGCGAAGGCATCACGAATCCGCGCACGTTCACGCGCGTGCGTCGCTGCGTGATGGTGGATAATTTGAGGATTTACTAAATGCTGCTCGCGCGCGTTGAAGGCAATCTGACCGCCACTCGAAAGCATCCAAGCTTCGAAGGCTGGCGGTTCGTCATTTGCCAGCCGATCAACGGCGCAGGTGATGCCGAAGGCGTGCCGCAAATCGCGATCGATCCGCACGGCGCAGGCATGCATCAGCGCGTCGTAATTTCTTCCGATGGCGGTGCGGCACGAAAAGCAGTGGGCGACGAGAAAAGCCCGGCGCGCTGGATCATCGTCGGCATCGTGGACGAGAAAGAGCCGGGGGTGCCGGTATGAGGCTCGGCACGGTCATCGGTCGCGTAACGCTCAGCGTTGTTGTTCCTGAACTCGAAGGCGCGCGATGGCTCATCGTGTCGCCATTCACGCGCGAACATTTTCAGCAAGGCAGCGTTGAACCCACCGGCTTGAGCACGGATCCGACCCTCGTGGTTTATGACGCGCTCGGCGGCAGCGTGGGCCAGACGATTGGTTTCGTCGAAGGTCGCGAAGCCGCGCAGCCCTTTGAGAAGTCACCGCCCATCGACGCGATCAACGCCGCGCTCGTGGACGAAATCTTCTATTCACCCTTTAACCAATGAACACCGTTTTCACAGCCCGAGACATTGAAGCCATCATCGCCAAGGGTGGCGATCCAAGCGCCGCCGCACGGGACGCTGTGCTGACGCCCTCTGCCCGCGATGCTCTGCGTGATTATGCGAACGCGAAGAAGAATGGCTCGGTGGCCCCGGCCAGCAGCGCCATCGCGAATGCGACTTCTGCGCCAGCGAAGCAACTCAGCTCCAAGGGTCCGAAAGCCGAGCTCGAAGCGTTCTTCAACTCGCCGTATTGCCACAACATCAAGCTGCAGTTCTGCGACATCGGCCGCCGCATGTGGCAGCGCGAATACGTGGACGGCAACGGCGGCAACCTCGCGGTGCGCGTCGGTGAAGACATCGCCCTCTGCACACCCACACTCGTGAGCAAGGGCTTCATGAAGCCCGAGGACATGTGCCTTGTGGATTTCGAGGGCAACCAACTTGCCGGCACGAAGAAGCGCACGAGCGAAATCCTGATGCACTTGCAGATCATGAAGCGCCAGCCACGCGCCATGGCGACGGCGCATTGTCATCCGCCTTACAGCACCGGCTTCGCAGTCGCCGGAATGGCTCCGCCGACCTGCATGATTCCGGAGTTTGAAGTGTTCGCTTCAGTGGCCGTCGCGCCGTATCGAACACCCGGCACGCCCGAGATGGGCCAACTCGTCGCGGACCTCGTGGACAAGCACAACACGATTTTAATGGCGAACCACGGCGTCGTTTCCTGGACTCACAACGGAATCGAGGACGCGTACTTCAAAATGGAAATCCTCGAAGCGTATTGCCGGACGATTCTTGTCACCGCACAGCTCGGCAAACCGGCACTGACGATGACCGCGCCGCAGCTTCAGGATCTGCTGAAGATCAAGCAGAGCCTCGGCATCCCTGACCCGCGTCATGGCTTGAAGGAATGCGAACTCTGCGACAACGCCGAGTGGCGTCCCGGCGTCCAATGCGCGGTTCCGGCGAGCAGTCCCACCACGGTGGGCCTTGATCCCGATGCGGAAGCCGCGGTGCAGGCGATCACGAATCAGATTCTCGCGCAGCTCAACAAGTAGTGCGGTGAGGGCGCGCTGTGATAGATTCGAGCCATGAACTCAGTGACCATTGAAATTCCGGAAGGTTTCACGCGCAGCTTCGGCTCGACGCCCGAGGAGGTGTCGCGCAATGCCAAGCTGGAACTCGCGATCGAAATGTATCGCGAAGGCAAGTGGTCCACGGGCAAGGCAGCGGAGTTTGCCGGGGTTTACGTCGGTGCGTTCATGGATTTGTTGCGCGATCGAAAGATTGGTCGGGAATACACCGAAGAAATGTTGAAGCAGGACATCGCTTATGCTCGCGGTAGTCTCTGATTCATCACCGCTGATTTACTTCACCCGTCTGGGACTTTTCTCCTTGTTGAAACAACTTCACGAAGTCGTTCTGATTCCTCCTGCGGTCTGGACTGAGATTACAGTAGGTGGAGCAAATCTCGAAGAAGCTCGCAACCTTCACCAGGCGGCCGCCGATGGCTGGCTGCAGGTCAAATCGCCCGTCGTTCGTCTTGAAGATATTTCAGCTCAGAACGATTTGGGCCGCGGAGAAATCGAAGCAATCGCTTTGGCAAAAGAGTTGGGCGCAATTCTACTCACCGATGATGCGGATGCGCGCGCATTTGCCATCTGCATGGGCGTGAAAGTCGTGGGCACCCTTGGCTTAATTGTGCGGGCCAAGTCGGAACGTTACATCTCTGAAGTAAAGCCGTTGCTTGATCAGTTGCGGCTGTCCAACTTCAGAATGTCAGAATCGCTTTATCATCACGCCCTGAAAGAAGCCGGCGAGATTCCATCGTCATGACCAAATCCCTCGACACCAAACTGGCCGAGATCAAACGCGATCGTTCCTCGCGCGCTTTCATCATCGCAGACGCGAAGGATGCGGACATGGCGTTCGGCGTGCGTTCGCCGGGACCGCGGGGTTATCTCGCGGGACGTGGCGCGCGGCCGGCACAGTTCTCTCCTGAAGTCTGGAAGCGAGACGAGTTCGGCTACCGCAATCTTCCTGAGTTCCTCGACATCATTCGCGAAGTCACACAACAGGGGATCATCGACATCATGTTGATGTCCGCCTACGTGACGGAGCAACTCGCGATCAAAGAAGGCCTTTTCAAAAACTCACACGTGACGCCCGCCGCGCGTGCGAATGACACCACTGACGTCTGGGCCGTGCGCCATGGATGCTACACGCGTGAGCCGAGCCAGCCATTTCGTAGCGCGAGCATTGATCACATCCAGTGCGGAGAGATTGAGTGCGAGCGCAACGGCGCAGAGTTTCCCGGAGCGAATCTCGGACTCTATTCGATCACTTACGTGAACGACCTCGATCAAGATCGCGAGGCGTTACTTTGGTACAAGGAATTTCGCGAAGAGGCGGAGCGGAAGCAGTTCCGGCACTTTCTTGAAGTGTTCGATCCCAACGTCGATTCCGGCATTCCACCGGAGAAGCTCGGCGAGTTCATCAACGACAACATTCTGCGCACGGTTGCGGGAGTTCCTGACTCAGGCCGCCCCGTGTTCCTGAAAATCGTTTATCACGGCCCGAAGGCGATGGAGGAACTGGCGCAGTACGGTCCGAATCTCGTCGTCGGCATTCTCGGCGGCAGCGCGGGAACGACTTACGATGCGTTCCGGCTCATTCACGACGCACAGAAGTACGGCGCCCGCGTGGCGCTCTTCGGCCGCAAGATCAACAACGCCGAGCACCAACTTGCGTTCATCGAGATGCTGCGATTGATCACAGACGGAAAGGTTTCTCCGGAAGAAGCGGTGCGCGCGTATCACGGCGTGTTGCAGGCGAAGGGCATCAAGCCGCATCGCCCGCTCGACGACGATCTGAAACTCACGAACCAGGCGATGAGCTACGATGCCAGCGCGGCACGGCGTGCGAACGTGGAAGTGAAAGATAATCCGCTGGCGCAGAGCGGGAATGGTCGATCGCCAAGTGCCGATGGCAAATCAGCCAGCAGCGCAGGGAACACCGTGGTGTTCGATTGGCCGCGAACAGGAACCGGCGCACCCGATTTCGCAAAGATGGACGCAGCCCAGCGGCGCGCTTACGACGCCCAGCGGCTCAATCGGCGCTACGGCTGATCCTCACGGCACGATGCGCGCGCCGGAAAGCTTGATCGTGAAGGCGTAGCGGCACGGCGCGGCTTCGGGATTCACCGGTGGCGCATAAACCACAACGTCGTTGCCCCGCGTTTTGAATTTCAAATTGCCGGACACACCAAGCATCGACACCTCCGCGCCTTTCGACAGCGACACGTTCTTGATCACGAATTCCTCCGGCGGCCATCCCGGCACGATCGCGTAGAGCGCATCGGCGGTCTGGGTGAAGAAGCATTGCTTCGATGCCACGCCATTCTTCGGCTGCTGGCCAAGTTGCTCCATTAAGTTGTACTTCACTTTGTATTCGCCGTAATCCTGTCCGGGAATTTTTCCCTCACTCCACTGGCACGCGCGACCGGCGTAACGCGTGCCGTAAATGGCTTCACCGTTCACGCGCAGCCAGTCGCCCATCTCCAACAAACGCTGCTGCATGATCACGGGAATGGTGCCGTCGGCGTTAGGCCCGATGTCCAATAGGAAATTCCCGCCGCGGCTCACGAGGTCGATGAGCACGAGCACGAGTTCACGTGCGCTCTTGTAATCATCGATGTTCTCGGCGCGATTGTAGCCGTAGGAGTAACCCATTCCCCTGCTCTCTTCCCACGGATGCGAGTCATCCTTCATGCCCGCGCCGTATTCGGTGGTGAAGTAGCCGCCGTGTTTGTGCCGCGTCTCCTTGCCCCAGCGATCATCGACGATCACGTAGTCCTTGCAGGGCGATTCGTTGTAGAGCCACGCGAGCAATTCCTCGCTGCGCCAATCCTTCGACGGCATGTCCCACTCGCCGTCGCTGAAAATGATGCGCGGCGAATAACGCGTCACCACGTCCTTGAATTGCGCGTGCATGTGTTGCGTGGCGTAAAGCGTGCGGTTGGTGAGCCACATCGGGTTGAACCATTCGTAAAGCGAATAGTAGAAGCCGAACTGAACGCCGCGCTTCTCGACGGCGCTTTTCAAATCACCGAGCAAGTCGCGCCTGGGTCCGGCATCCATGCTGTTCCACGGGCGGTTCCACGCCTTGTTCGCCTCGGCGCTGGGCCACATCGCGAAGCCGTCGTGATGCTTCGATGTCGGCACGATGTATCGCGCGCCCGAACGCACGAAGATGTCCGCCCACTCATCGGGATTGAACAACTCGCAACGGAACATGGGCGCGAACTGCGCGTAGTCGAAATCCGCGCCGTAGTTCTTCACGTGAAATTGCCACCAGACGTTGTTCGTCTTCTTGTCCGCCATGTTGTGCCAATACCATTCCGAGTACGACTTCGGCGCGCCCCACGCCGGCACCGAATAAACGCCCCAATGGATGAAGATGCCGAACTTGGCATCGAGGTACCATTGCGGCGCTGGGCGTGTATCGAGCGAGGCCCAGTTGGCTTCGTAGCGCTTCGACTCCGCAGCGCCAAGCGACAGTGTGAGGGCAGCAAGACAAGCGGCGACAAGAGTAGATGTTTTCATGGGCTGGCCGGTAGCCTGACAGGAGGCATGGGCGGTTCAGCGCGGTTTTTGCCCAAGTTGCGACGGAATTTGCCGCCTCTGCCTGAATCCATTACAACGCAGGCATGGAGCTGAACGAAATCCAACGCGCTTCACAGGAACAATTCGCAAAGCAGAGCGATCGCTACGGACGCGGGCACATTCTCCAGAACGTTGATGATGTGCGCGCCGCTTGCGATCACCTGAAGTTGCCGGTGCGCGCGCAGGTGCTTGATGTAGCCACCGGCGGTGGGCACACGGGGATCTTCTTCGCGAGCCTTGGACACGATGTGACGCTCAGCGACCTGACGCAGCCAATGCTGGATCGCGCGTCGACTCTCGCACGTGAACAAGGTTTCGCAGTTAAAACGCAGCAACACTCCGCGGAACTTTTTCCGTTCGCGAACGACTCGTTCGATCTCGTGACGTGCCGTGTGGCGGCGCATCACTTCAGTTCGCCGGATTATTTTGTTCGCGAGAGCGCGCGTGTGTTGCGGGGTGGTGGTGCGTTGCTCGTGATCGATGGGACGGTGGAAGACGACCAGGCTGAAGCGGAGGAATGGAGCCATCGCGTCGAGAAGCTGCGCGATCCGAGCCACAATCGCTTCATCACGCCGCGCAACTGGCGTCGCACCTGCGAAGCCGCTGGACTGAGCGTGACGCATTGGGGACTCACGCCGTTCAAACAGCCGGACTTGAATTGGTATTTTGAAACCGCAGCGACCACGCCGGAGAATCGCGCGCAAGTTCTCGACCTCATCCGCACCGCGCCGGAGTCCGCGCGCAAGTTGTTCCGTCTCGGTGAAGAAGACGGCAAGATCGTCTGGTGGTGGCAGCGGATGACGCTGGTTGCGACGAAACCTTAAGTTGCCGTCGTCTTGATCTGCTCGACGGGCTTGTTCACCGCGCGCCAGGTGAGAATGGCCAGCAGCGCACTGATTCCGATTCCGAGAGCCACGCCAAATACGGCGCCGAACGCCCGGGCCGCAGGCGAACCGATCAAGTCGGCGAGAAAGATCGCGCCCGCAGCGAGCAGCGCGTTCAAGAAGATGAGCGGAAAGAGCAGCGCGTCGGCGACAGCGAGCGGCATTCCGTAAACGAGACCGTTCGATCGGCGAATTTCTCCGATCGCCATCATGCCGCAGATCGTGGTGCCAAACGGCGCGAGCAATCCCAACAGACCGAGCGCGACCGCGATCACCTTCAGGAAGGCGTCCCGCTGCGGTTCGGGAGCCGGCACCAGAGGCGCCTTTGCCTTGCTTGCATTTACATTGGCTCCGACATCATACGCCGCCTTCACCTCCCGTTCCGACAGCACTCGATCGTATAGGGCGACTTCATCAATCACGCCGCGGAACATCGAGCCCGCTTTCCCCTCGCGAACCGTTCCGATGGAAATCGGCGCGTCGTTCAGTGTGTTGGCCAGGTTTCCGGGAAACACATCACTCTGGACCAATGCGCCATCGAGAAACGTTTTCACTTCCACTGACCGGGTGCCGATCTGCTGCCACGTGGCGACGAGGTGATGGAAAACCCCCGGTTTGGGCAATGGCGAAAAAGAGTTTTGATATTTCCCGTTGGCAAGATTCTTCGGATCCCAAAAATAAACGTGAAAGACCCATTCCTTCGACATGTGAACACCGAAGTTGCACACATTGTCGAGGTCACGCTTGTCGATCAGTCCGCCGAAACTTTCAGCGTCGTCGCGCTTGAACCACATCTCGATGGCGAACGCGTTCGTGAAGCGCAGCGCCGGCGAATCCGGAATGCGCACGAACGAATTGCCGTTGAAGCGAAACGCTTTGCCGCGCACGCCGGGCACGAAATCCACCGGACCGACGAGCGCACCGTGAAATTCCTTTCCGGCGTCATCGGCATTCCCTTCACCACGCCAGGCAGCGATGGGGTTTGGTTGCACATCCGCCGGCGTCGCCGCGCTCGCTCCCGTCGTGACTGGAGCCGCAGCGCTCGGGATGCGCGACTGCCAGAGGAATAAATAAGCCACCAGCGCGATCGGCACGAACGCCGCCAACACGGCGCCCACAATCGCCGTGCGCGAAAAATGCGGCCGGGCGGGCAGGTTCCTTTGCGTGGCGAGTTCTCTTCGAGCCAGCCACCACTTCGCGCCGAACATCGGGGCGAACATCACGGCGAAGATCGACCACGCCCACAGTGTGAACGAAGGTTTGGTCACCCACTGAAAATGCTGGAAGAACTCGCGCGCGGCAGGATCGTTGAAATGCCTTCCCACCTTATGAATCCCATGCACCACGCCGCCCATCGCGTAGTAACCGCAGGCCCAGCCGCCGATGGCAGCGTATCCGATGGTAAATCCGCCGTAAGCCAAGGCGCCGACCGCGAGGCCGCCATAGGCAAACAACAACGCCAGCGCCAATCCCGCGTAAGTGAATACACCCACGCCGATGCCTCCCACCGCCAGCACACCCACGGCCATTCCGCCAAAGGCGAAAAATCCCGTGGCCGTTCCCCCGATGGCCACAACGCCAGTGGCTTTGTTTCCGATGGCGATGATCCCGCGAGCTTTGCGTTGCTGGCCGGTCTTCGGATCAACACCGAACGCCAGATGCACCATCGGCCAGCCGCCGATCGTCGTCGGCGACTTGTATTCCGAGCCGAACACGGTGCGCATGCCGGCGGGAAGGTTCGCGACCGGCACGCCGCCGAGCATTTCCATTTCGGATTTCACGTCGCTGGCGTGCTGGTAACGGCGGTCGGGTTCCTTCGCCAAAGTTTTCAGCACAATGTCGTCGAGACGCACATCGACCTGAACCTTGTGCGATGGCAGATCAAAGCGGCCGAGCGGCAACTCGCCCGTCAACATTTCGTAGAAAACGACGCCGAGTGAATAGATGTCCGCGCGATGATCCACTTCGAGTGGTTTCTCGAATTGCTCCGGCGCCATGTAATGCGGCGTGCCCATGATGTGCTGGGATTGCGTGAGTCGCATGTCAGTCACGGGCCCAAGCAACCGCGCGAGTCCGAAATCCGCGATGCGCACGCGACCCCGGCGGTCCACGAGTAGGTTCTCCGGCTTGATGTCGCGATGGACCACGCCGAGGTCGTGCGCGTACTGGAGCGCATCACAAACCTGCGGCACGATGGCGAGCGCTTCCCGTGGGGCAATCCGTTGCGCCGAGATCATCTGGCGCAGATTCACGCCATCCACAAATTCCATGAGGAAGTAGTAGTACGGCCCTGCCTGTCCGAAGTCGTACACGCCGACGATGTTGGGATGACTCAACTTGGCGAGCGCGCGCGCTTCACGAGCGAAACGTTCCGCGAACGCCGGATCGCTCGCCGTCGATGGCGGCAGAATCTTCACCGCCACGATGCGATCGAGCGCCACCTGGCGAGCCTTGTAAACGACCCCCATGCCGCCCGCGCCGAGCATCTCGAGAATTTCAAGTTGTGGAAAATGCTTCGCGAGTTCGGCCGGCTCAGGCGGCGTGAAGCCCGTCATGGGATTGGCCGCCGCGCCGCTCTGTGACTCGAATCCGGCGTTGAGCAGGCATTTTGGGCAGATGCCGGCTGGCGCGTCCTTCGGCAGCGGCGATGCGCATTTGGGGCAAAGCTTGATCGTTTCCATAAGTTCCTTCTGCCTGAGTCAGAAGAATTCGGAAGCGAAGGTTACAGAATACTTTCTGGCCTGCGAGTGCGCAGAAGTGCATAGGATTCGAGATACAACTCGACAACCTCCTCCAGGTTTTCTTTGCGGCGGAGAGTGAGATTGTACAACTCGTCGTTCTTGTAAACGATGTCGCGCTTGAGATCCCTCGCGTTGAGCGGCTTGCCCTTGAGCGGGAACACGGTCTGCATGGTCTGTTGGCGGTGCGCAAGCACTCGCGGCAGCTCGAGATGGAGCCGCTCGCGGACTGGCCTTCGCAATTGAAACAACGGGTTTGTGACCGCTGCGGAACTCCGCTACCTTCCCGGCATGGCAGCGACAACTTCAGCGCTCCACATCTGGCTTGATGAACAGCAGCGCGCGTGGATCGACGACACGAACGTGAAGGTCGTCGAAGTTGCGCTGGACCACGTCGCTTACGGCTGGAGTGCCGAGGAAATGCACAGCCACCATCCGCATCTCTCGCTGATGTCCATGTGCCCACACCCATCACCCCCGCCGCGCCGTCGTGAAGCGCCACGGCACTCATCGCTGTTTCGATGACGTCGCGCCGCAGCAGTTCTCCGTAGAGGCTGTAAAACCGGTAACCCGGTGCAGCCTTGGCTTTGTGGTAGAGCGTGCGTTGCAGCTTCTGGACTTTGGGGGGTGTTGTTATCCGGTCGAACAGCGTTGCCGCTGCCGCCCGGCCATCATCGGAGTCCCTCGCCGTGTCCGCACGCGTTGACCCAAGTGCCCCGCCTTCGCTCGCCGCCGGTTTTACTCTCCGGCAGGTCTTCACTACT
>JBBRBM010000052.1:0-32218 GCA_038205745.1 Verrucomicrobiota bacterium
TCTAGCGCGTCTGCCAATTCCGCCACGCGGGCAACCTTGTTTGAAATGCTTACGGCAAATCCGGCATTGGGAGATCAAACCCTTTACCAGCTTTTCGGGGCGGAACCTACCAGAGGGTTTCGGATGAGCGCAAGTTACCAATTCACATCGGGCGTGATTGGGGTGTCCTGATCTTCAAAACAATCGAGAATCGATCTGCAAATGGGGATGTGCGTGGCATCGATCCCAAACACCGCCACTCGGGCAAAAGATATTGAAGGCTCCAGAGTCAATTCGGCGCTCCATCAGGTCCGACGTTGGAATCGGAATCGGGTTCCGACTGCGGTTGCTTCGCTTGCTGAAACAGTTTCGATCCGATGCGGCCTGCGAACGCCACGAATCCGTGATTGACTCACATCCGCCGCAATCCTAAATACTTTGTTCAAACATTCGCATCAATGGCGAGCCCCAGCCACATCATCGTCACTTCGAAGAGCAAAGTTTTGCGGCTCGATCACCGCAGTTCCCTTCCGTTGCACGCGCAGGCAGAGCAGCAAGTGCGGGAACTGATTCAGCGTCCGGATTACCGCTCTGGAGGATTGTTACCGGATGAGGTTTCGCTCGCACGTCTGCTGGGGATCAGCCGCAACACGCTGCGCGCCGCCATTGGGCGATTGGTCGCGGAGGGACGGCTTGAGCGAAAGGCGGGCATTGGCACGCGAGTCGTCGAGCCGCGCGTGCATTCGGGCGTTGGTGCGTGGCACAGCTTCACCCGCGAAATGGCGGCCAAAGGCGTTCAAGTGGAAACGCACTCCGTAAAAGCGAGTTCGGTGCCTGCGCCGACAGAAGTCGCTCGCTCACTCAAGATTGCCGAGGGCACGCCGGTGCTTTGTCTGGATCGCGTGCGCGGTTGGGAAGGGCAGGCGGAGGTTCATTTTCGTTCTTACTTTCATCCGCGGCTCGGATTGACCGAGCAAAGTGATTTCAGCGGACCGCTCTACGAACTGATCCAGAAGGAGTGCAGCATCGTCGCCGATCAGTCGCTGGAGGAACTGAAAGCCGTGAACGCAGACAAACGCATGGCGCGGTTGCTCAGCGTGCCCGTCGGCACTGCGCTGTTGCGCCGCGACCGCACGGTGCTCGATACCGGACGACGACCGATGGAATTCGCCGTGGTGCATTATCGCTGCGAGCGGTTCACGCTCACCCTCAACCTTCGCCAAAGCTGACGCATGACCATTCTCGCCTGCGATCTCGGAGGCACGCGCATGAAGATCGGCATCGTTCGCGAAGGCCGCGTGCTGGCGCAGACCGTTGAGCCGGCGCATTCCAAACTCGGTCTCGCGCCGCAATTGCCGGTGCTGAAGGCCGCTTGGTTGCGATTGCTGAAAGAGGCGGGACTGGCGCTCGCTGACTGCGCGGGAGTGAGCGTGGCGTTTCCGAGTCTGATGGACGCGACGACGGGCCGCATCCTGACGCATTATGGCAAGTATGAAGATGCTCCGACTCTCAACCTGCGCACGTGGGCAAAGGTGGAATTGAACCTGCCACTCGCGATCGAGAACGACGCGCGCATGGCCTGCATTGGAGAATGGCGTCATGGTGCCGGACGTGGCTCGGATAATCTGGTGATGATGACGTTGGGCACCGGACTCGGCACGAGCGCGATCATTCAAGGGCGCGTCTTGCGCGGCCAACACGGACAGGCAGGCGTGCTCGGAGGCCATACGACGCTGCGCTACGGCGGTCGCGAATGCACGTGCGGGAACCTCGGTTGCGCCGAAGCGGAGGCCTCCTCTGCATTCCTGTGGGACATCGCGATCAATTTGCCGGGCTTTCATCAGAGTCCTTTGAGCAATGCTGTTTCACTCAGTTATGGACTGGTCTTCAAGCGCGCCGCCGCCGGGGATTCCGTCGCCATCCAACTGCGCGATCACAGCCTGCTCGTCTGGTCGTCCCTCGCGGTAAATCTCATCCACTCGTACGATCCTGAAGTGCTCGTTGTCGGCGGCGGTATCATGGGAAGCGCCGCCGTAATTCTTCCCGCAATGCGCGAACACATTCACCGCCATGCGCACACGCCGTGGGGAAAGGTGCAAGTTGTTCCATCTGAACTTGGAGACGCGGCCGCCCTCGTCGCCGGCGAGTGGCTCTTGCGCGAACAATTTCCAAATCCGCCTCCCTGAAGAATCCCCAGCGAAAGAAATCCCTATGCAAAACAGACGACCATTCGCACTCAACTTATCGCCGCTGCGCCTGTTGCTCATTGGCGGCATTTTTCTCGGCCTCGCGTTTGTGCAGATGCACGGAGCGGACGAGGCGCGATTCACGCCATTGATTCCAACAACGCCGCCGAAGATCGTAGCATCGGCGGAAGCGTTCAGCGCGAGCTACAGCGTCGATAACATCCTGAAACCGCCGACACCCACCGGGCTGCACGCCGACTACGCTTCGCGCGGGCTGGGCGAGCGAACCTTCATTGATTTCGATTTTGGACAGGCAAAACCCCTGGCGGCGTTCCGTCACACTCAGCGACGCGGGCCGGACACCATTGCGGAGGCAAATCTCATCTTCAGCGACGCTCCCGATTTCAAGACTGTGCAGGCCACGGTGAAGGTCCGTCACGTGGACGAATCCGGCGCCACAACAGTTGCTGCGTTTGCGCCTGTCACGGCGCGCTATGTGCGGTGGCAAGTGACTTCCGTGTTGCCGGGGCGCTCGCGCAACGTTGGTGGGCAAAGCATCGAATTCTTCACCGCCGCCGGGTCGGAAGCCTCGCCTCGCCGCATCAACATCGAGGGACGCACGGTTCAGGTGATCGAACGGAAAGGCGACGCGCTGATGCAACCGTTGAAAGTCACGCTCACCTATCCTTACGCGGAACCAGTCAGTGCGATCGTGAACGTGGAAGGTCAGGAAGCGCGCCCGTTAATGTTGAAATTCGGCAGCCAGACCATCGACTACACCGTGGCCACCGCCGAGACCGAGCGGGCATTGAACGTCGCCGTCGAGATCGGTGGCACGAAAGTCGTGTCGCGCGCCCTCACGCTTCCGCCGGCGCGGAAGCTCACGGTCTATGTTCTGCCGCACTCACACACGGACATCGGCTACACGGCCATCCAGACCGACATCGAAGAAAAGCAGATCAACAACCTGATCCAAGGCATCGCCGATGCGCGGCGCACCGCGAACTATCCCGAAGGATCGCGCTTCGTCTGGAACGTCGAGGTGCTCTGGGCCGCCGACCTTTTCCTGCACCGGCTCTCTCCGAAGCAACAGAAGGAATTCTTCGATGCGGTGAAGCGCGGTCAGGTTTCGCTGAACGGCATGTATCTGAACGAACTGACTGGTCTCTGCCGGCCGGAAGAGTTGGTGCGGCTGTTCCGTTACGCGACGGAGCTGGGCGGGCGCACGGGCGTGCCGGTGGATTCAGCAATGATCAGCGACGTGCCCGGCTATACGTGGGGCACGGTCACGGCGATGGCGCAGGCGGGCATCCGGTATTTCTCCGCCGCGCCCAATTACTTCGATCGCATCGGAACCATTTTGGTCGAGTGGGAGAACAAACCCTTCTGGTGGATCGGCCCCGACGGACAAAGCAAAGTGCTCGTCTGGATTCCGTTTTGGGGCTACGCGATGTCGCATCGTTACGGCAAAATGTCGCCGCAATTAATCGAGGAATTCTCCGACGGTTTGGAGAAGCGTTCATATCCTTACGACATCGCATACGTGCGTTGGGCCGGCCACGGTGACAATGCGGTGCCCGATCCCGCCATCTGCGACGCCGTGCGCGATTGGAATGCGACCCACGCCTGGCCGCGCTTCGTGATCTCGTCCACCAGCGATGCTTTCCGCGCGTTCGAGAAACGTTACGGCGACAAACTCCCGCAAGTCCGCGGCGACTGGACGCCTTACTGGGAAGACGGCGCGGGATCTTCCGCCACGGAGACGGCAATGAACCGCGCCAGTTCGGAGCGGCTCGCGCAAGCGGAGACGCTTTGGACGATGCTGAATCCCGCGCGCTATCCGGCGAAGCGTTTCGAGGACGCGTGGAACAATGTGCTCCTCTACTCCGAGCACACGTGGGGCGCGCATTGCAGCATCTCGGAACCGGCGAACCCTTTCACCTCCGACCAGTGGGCGATCAAGCAATCGTACGCGACAGCGGCGAATCTCCAGTCGCGCCAACTCCTCAACGACGCCGCGCAAAGCAGGGCAGGTTCACCGCCGGTTCGCGCCACAGCGACAAACGCGACTCCAAAGCAAGTGGACATCTTCAACACCGCTTCCTGGCCGCGCAGCGAACTCGCGTTGATTCCGCACGAACTTTCTGAAGGCGCCAGCGCTGTCATTGATTCGCAAGGTCAAGCCGTTCCCGCGCAGCGACTCGCCAGTGGCGAACTCGCTGTGTTCGTGCGCGACCTGCCGCCGTTCTCTGGCCGGCGCTTCACCTTCTCGAAGGAAGGCAAAGCTTCAACGCTCGGCAAACTCCAAGCCAAAGGCGCGGTCATCGAGAACGACAAATTACTCGTTCGCGTGGACGAGAAGACCGGCGGGATTGTTGAACTGCGCGCCAACGGACTCGACGTCAATCTCGCCGACACCGCAAGCGGCCATGCGATCAATGATTATCTCTATCTCATCAGCGACGACATCACCGCCCTCCAGCGCAACGGCCCGGTGAAAATCACCGTGCGCGACCGCGGCCCGCTCGTCGCTTCGCTGCGCGTCGAGTCGGACGCTCCGGGCTGCCACAAGTTGGTTCGCGAGATCCGGCTCGTGGCTGGTGCGGATTACGCCGAGCTGATCGACACCGTGGACAAGCAACGTATTGCAGCAGCGAGCTATCACTCGCGGGAAGGCAAGGAGAGCGTCAACTTCGCTTTCCCATTCAACGTGCCCGACGGCGAGATGCGGATCGACATTCCATTCGCCGTGTTCCGTCCCGAAGACGACCAAATGCCGAGCGCGTGCAAGAACTGGCTCACCGTGGGCCGTTGGGCCGATGTGGCCAACAAAGACTACGGCGTCACATGGGTCACGCTCGACGCGCCACTGGTGCAGGTCGGCGGCATCACTGCCACGTTGTTGAACTCGCAAACCGATCCCGAAATCTGGCGCAAGACAATCGCGCGTTCGCAAAAACTTTACTCGTGGGCGATGAACAACCACTGGGGTACCAACTATCGCGCTTATCAGGAAGGGCCGACGATTTTTCGCTTCATCCTCCGACCGCATCGCGGTACGACGTCGGCGGAAGCGTCGCGTTTCGCCACCGGCTTCAGCCAACCGCTCGTGGCCGTTCCAGGTCGAGGCATGGCTCCGAGCGAGCAACCGCTGCTGCGCGTTGAACCATCCGATGTCCTCGTCACTGCACTGAAGCCGAGCGACGATGGCAAGGCTTGCATCGTCCGTCTCTTCGGTGCCAGTGAAAAAATGGCCAACGCGAAACTGACGTGGTCCAAGCCTGCCAAAGTGTGGCTCAGCGACACGAGCGAAAGACCAACGAAGAAATTGAGCGGCGAAGTCCCGGTGCCGGCGTGGGGCGTGGTGACGTTGCGCGCGGAGTTGGCGAAGTGACTAAAGTGTTTGCCAGAACTGATTTCGGTTTAAGGAGGCTCAAACTTCTCCGGCAGAGGAAGATCAGAGCCTCGTTACCTAGGCTGCTACGGTTCAGGAGTTCCAAGCGCGAACTTTGGGTTGGGAGAATTCTCACCCCGACCGTACCCATGAACCGGAACGCCGATCTCCTGATCGGCACGAGGTGGCGGCGCGTTGGAAACACGCCGATCGGGAGATCGGCGCTCCGCTACGGTTCAGCACAAATCGCGGCTTTTTTCGGGCCGTGGAATCTATCCTTGGAACGGAACGCCGGCCCGGAGATCGGCGCTCCATCAAGTCTATGCAAACCATCGAAAAACTCCTGACTCGTTTCGACCCGCTCACGGGCGTCATCGACGGCGAGCCGACGGTGAAACGCCACCTGCGCGATCTGCGCGACTGCTTCGCCGACTCGGCGTCGTACGACGCGGCTCTCGCGGCGGGCGATCCGTTGATCTACTCCGTCGCCAGTGTCGAACCTGCGAACGGCGCAGGCGACCTCCAATACGGCCTCGGACGATTGATGCCCGGATGCATCGGCAACGAGTACTTCATGACCAAAGGACATCTGCACTCGTGGCGTGAGGCGGGGGAATTCTACTTCGGCCTTTCGGGCGAAGGCGTGATGTTGCTCGAAAACGAAAAGACCGGCGAGAGCCGCATGGTGTCGTTGCGCCCGCATCAGGCCGTCTATGTGCCCGGTCTTACCGCTCATCGGACGATAAATGTCGGCACGACGCCGCTGACTTATCTCGGCGTCTTTCCAGCGAAAGCCGGACACGACTACAGCGCGATGGCGGAACGGAATTTCCGTTGTGTGGTCGTCGAGCGAAACGGCGAGCCAGTCATGCTCGAACGGAAAAACCTTTCATGAATTTCGTTAACAAACCTATTCCGGCCGGGCAGCCGCGCGTGTCGTTCGTCGAACGCCCGTGGGGGTCGTTCAAGCAATACGCGCACAACGCGGATTGTACCGTCAGTCTCATGACTGTCCTTCCCGGCCACCGGCTTAGCTTGCAGTCTCACACCGGACGCGCGGAGTTGTGGATCGTGCTCGATGACGGCGCGGTCGTGCAGGTCGGCGACGCGCAACGCGAGCACAAGGCCGGCGACGAAATCTGGATTCCCGCGAACGAAAAACATCGCCTGAGTTGCGCTGGAGAAAAACCGGTGCGTGTTCTCGAAGTCGCCTTCGGCAACTGGCAACAGGCCGACATCAAACGTTACGAAGACGACATCAAACGTCCGGCCGAAGGGGAATAGCGATGCGCCAATCCAACTACGACAAGTTTCCTTTCGTCGCCGTGCGCGGTGCGGACGACGCCTGCGTGGCCGGATGGCCGGCCATCGGACGAAGACTGCGTGAAGTGATCCAAACACGCGCGGGGCACAAGACTGTGCTCGTCGTGGAGCTTTACCCCGGCGTGGACGAGGCGGCGGTGCGCGAAGCGCTGGAGCGCGAACTGAAACCGGCGGTGACGGTGCGCGCCGCAGAAGCGGTGAAGTCTGAGGACGAGATTAACCACCTCTGCGAACCGTTCCTCGGCGGTGATGATCCGGTGTTCGGTTTTCTCTGTGGGCTGACTTTGCCTGAGTTTTTCAATTCCGAAACCGTGGGTCACCTGCGCGCGACGGCGGAGCGAGTGCAGGAAGGATTGGTGCTCGTCATCGGTGTCGGCGCGCGGTTGATCGCAGACGGCGACGTGCTGGTCTATGCCGATCTCGCGCGTTGGGAAATCCAGCAGGGCCAGCGACGCAAAGAAATTTCCAATCTCGGCGTGAACAACGCCGCGCAGTCCGCCGGGCTGAAATACAAGCGCGCGTTCTTCATCGATTGGCGCGTCGCTGATCGTTGGAAGAAGCCATTGCTCCGGCGCTCGCACTTCTTCCTCGATACGAATCGTCCCGGCGACCCGAAGCTGGCTGAGGGCGACGCCGTGCGGTGCGGACTGGCGGAAACCGTGAAGCGGCCGTTCCGCGTCGTGCCATTCTTCGATCCGGGCGTGTGGGGCGGACAATGGATGAAAGAGGTCTGCGATCTCGACCGGTCGGCGGTGAACTACGCGTGGTGCTTCGATTGCGTGCCGGAAGAAAACTCGCTGCTGCTCGGTTTCGGCGATCTCCGTTTCGAATTGCCGTCGATCGACCTCGTGTTCGATCAACCACGCGCGCTGCTCGGTGACGCAGTTCACGCGCGATTCGGTACGGAGTTTCCCATCCGCTTCGATTTCCTCGACACGATGGGCGGCGGCAACTTGAGTTTCCAAGTCCATCCGCTCACGGAGTACGTCCAGGAAAAATTCGGGATGCACTACACGCAGGACGAAAGCTATTACATGCTCGACGCCGGACCGGATGCGAGTGTGTATCTCGGACTGCGCGATGGCGTGGATGCCGCCGCGATGGTGCGCGATCTCGACTCGGCGCAAACCGGCGGCGCGCACTTTCCGGCGGACCAATACGCGGCGCAGTGGCCTGCAAAGAAGCACGATCATTTCCTCATTCCCGCCGGCACGGTGCATTGCAGCGGTGCGAACTCGATGGTCCTCGAAATCAGCGCCACGCCTTACATCTTCACGTTCAAGATGTGGGATTGGGCGCGCGTCGGCCTCGATGGAAAACCGCGACCGGTTCATCTCCAGCACGGCGTGGCGAACATCCAGTGGGACTGCACGACGGAGTGGACGCGACGAAATCTCGTGAATCATTTCGAGATGCTTGGCAGCGGCGACGGATGGCGCGAGGAACGCACCGGACTGCACGAACGCGAGTTCATCGAGACACGCCGGCACTGGTTCACGAAGGCCGTTCCGCACGACACCCACGGCGGCGTGAATGTGCTGAACCTCGTCGAAGGCGAAGAAGCGATCGTCGAAAGTCCCACCAGCGCGTTCGAGCCGTTCGTCGTTCACTACGCAGAAACCTTCATCGTCCCCGCCGCAGTCGGGCCTTACACGATTCGACCACACGGATCGTCCGTGGGCCGCGAGTGCGCGACCATGAAAGCCTTTGTGCGAACCGGTCTTCCACACTCATGAACGAGCCCATTTCGAAAAACCCCTGACATGCAAACGAATGATTCTCCAACCAAGTTCAACTTCCGCTATCTCGCGCTGATCACGCTGGTGGCGGCGGTGGGCGGCTTCCTGTTCGGCTACGACACGGCGGTGATCAATGGCGCCAACCAATACTTGAAAGCGCACTTCGGCCTGAACTCCGTACAGGAGGGCACGGCGGGCGCGAGCGCGATTCTTGGCTGCATTCCGGGCGCGATGTTCGCCGGGTTTCTCAGCGACCGCTTTGGGCGACGCAAGGTGCTCTTCCTTTGCGCGGTGCTTTACGCGGCGTCGGGCGTGTTGTCCGCGCTGCCGCGCACGTTCACGGAATTTCTCGCCGCACGATTCATCAGCGGGCTGGGCATCGGGGCGTCGTCGATGATCTGCCCGGTTTACATCGCCGAGCTGGCACCTGCGGAAAAGCGCGGGCGGCTCGGGTCGCTGTTTCAGTTGGGAATCGTCGGGGGAATTTTTCTGACGCTGTTCATCAACGCAGTGATTCAAGGCATGGGAAACGAGAGTTGGAACACAGCGTACGGCTGGCGCTGGATGCTGGGCGCTGAAGTACTGCCCGCATTATTGCTGCTGGGTGTGCTGTTCGTCGTGCCGGAAAGTCCGCGCTGGCTGCTCCAGGCGGGACGCGAGCCGGAAGCGCGGCAAATTCTGGAAACGATCGGCGGCGCGAAACATGCCGAGCAGGAAATCACCGCAGTGCGTGGCGTGCTCGGCCGGGAGGAAGGGCGGTTCGCGGATTTATTTCACGCGCGTTTCCGCAAGCCACTGATCATCGCGGTGCTGCTGATGGCCTTCTCCCAGTTCTGCGGCATCAACGCCATCATGTATTACTCGACAAAGATTTTCACGACGTCCGGCGTCGGCGTGAAGGACGCGTTCACCGCGTCGGCGATCGTGGGGTTGGTGAATCTGCTCTTCACGTTTGTCGCGATTGCGCTGGTGGACAAAGCCGGGCGGCGGGCGTTGTTGCTGGTGGGACTGGCGGCGCAGGTGATCGCGCTGGGCGTGGTCGGTTGGATGTTCCACAGCGGCGTGCAGGGCGTCGGATTGCTGGTGGCGATCGTGGCGTTCATCGCCGCGTTTGCCATGGCGCTCGGCCCGGTGCCGTGGATTTTGTGCTCGGAGATTTTTCCCACCAGGATTCGCGGGCGCGCGATGTCCGTCGCCACGTTCACGATCTGGTCGGCCTGCTACATCGTGGCGCAGACATTCCCGATGCTGAATGACAATCCGAAGATCGGCCCCGCGCTGACGTTCTGGATTTACGCGCTGTGCAGTCTGGCGGGTCTGGTGTTCGTGTGGGCGCTGGTGCCGGAAACCAAGGGCCGCAGTCTCGAGGCAATCGAGCGTTCGTGGTCGGCGTGACCTGGAGTTTGTTTTATGAAATCTCTCTCAAACCCAAATCCGAAATCCGAAACCCGAAATCCGAAAGAAATCCGAAGGCCGAAGCCCGAATGCTCCGGACCGCGAGGCGGGGGCGAGCGTGCTTTGCGTGGCGAACGGCGGAGACGATTTTCGGATTTCGGATTTCGGGAATTCGGAATTCGGAATTCTGACGCGGCCCGGATATTTCATGGCTGTCCCAGTCTCCGAGTTGCCTTCCCATTAGCACCCGGCTTCAGCCGGGTGTTGGCGAGCCTGACGACCGCAGCCGCTTCAGCGGCTTTCTCGACGCCGTGCCCAAAACCGTTGAAACGGTTTTGCGCCCAACGCCACGACCACACCCGGCTAAAGCCGGGTGCTAATGAAAGGGGCGAACGTCGTGGGCTGATTGGTTATGAAATACTCGTGTTGATCACACTCGTATTCATCGCCTGCCTCGCCGGTTGCGCGACGAAGAAAGCAAATCCGACGATCGCGCAGCGCGCACTCGCGCGCGAAATCCTGGCCGATCCCGAGCTGCCTGCCGTGCTCGCGAAAGCCCGCACGCTGCTCAAGTCCGGCCTGAATGCCGGCAGCGGTTATGGCGAAGTGTGGATTCGTGACCTCAACACGTTCATCGAGATTTCGCTGGAGGTGAACGACCGACGCGTGATTCGCGAGGGGTTGTTGACCTTCTTCAAGTTCCAAGGTCCGCGAGGCGACATCGCGGACGGCTACATTCCAAAAGAGCGCGCGAATGTGGACTACAAGTATCGACGCTCGCCGTCGGCGCCCGCGTTGCTGGCGCACAAGAACACCGTTGAGACGGACCAGGAAACTTCGCTCGTGCAAGCCGTCGCGAAATACGTTCGCGTGACGGGCGAACGCGCCATCCTGGAGGAATCGGTGGATGGCGTAACCGTGAAAGAACGACTCGCGAGCGCGTTAAACTATGTGCTCACCGAACGCTTCGATCGCGCGCACGGCCTGGTGTGGGGCGCCACCACGGTGGATTGGGGCGACGTCCAACCCGAGCATCCGTGGGGCGTGGAACTGGACGCCAGTTCGCATCGCGCCATCGACATATACGACAACGCAATGGTGGTCGCGGCGCTGAACGACTACGTGGAATTGTTGGGCGGAGCGAAGAAGGCGGAGCGTTGGGTTGGCGTGCGAAACGAGTTGAAACAAAACATCCGCAAACACCTGTGGGATGCGAAGCGAGCAAAGTTCATCCCGCATCTCTATTTGGATGGCTCGCCGTTTCCCAAGGAGTTCGACGAGGCGAGCGTTTATTACCACGGCGGCACGGCGGTGGCGATCGAGGCGGGATTGCTGACGCGCGAAGAGATTCAACGTTCGCTCGAACAGATGCGCTCGAACGTGCGCGCGGCTGGCGCAGCGTCCATCGGCCTCACGGTGTATCCCGTTTATCCTGCGGGCACTTTCAAAAACGCCGGCATGGGTCCGTACAGCTATCAAAACGGTGGCGACTGGTGCTGGTTTGGCGGTCGCATGATTCAGCAACTGGTGAGAAACGGATTCGAAGAAGACGCTTATCGCGAGTTGAAGCCGATGGTGTCGCGCGTCGTGCGGCACGGCGATTTTCGCGAATGGTGGTCGCGCGACAACCAGCCGCGCGGCTCCAAACAATACCGCGGCTCTGCCGGTGTTCTCGGCAAATCCATCGAACAACTGCTCGCGTGGGCGGAGCAAAACGCCAAGGACAATTCGCGCTAGCCGGCTCAACTGCACGCGGTCGGCATCCTCTCCGGGCGCCTATACCGCCGAGCACTTCGCCGACGTGACCAAGCTGAAGTTCAACCCCGCCTGCGCGGATTGCATGGGCGAAGTCTTCAAGCCTTTGGGGTCTACGATTACGATCATACTGTGAATGGCCGTCAGTCGCTCACCTTGGAGAACGTTGCTGCACAAAGGTTCAACCCTTGTGCAACGCCCGGTAATCAGTTGGCGCCACATCATTCACCTGCCGAAACAGCCGCGAGAAATAGAGCTGGTCCTCATAGCCCACGCGCAGCGCAATTTCCTTCACAGGCAGGTCGGTCGTGTCGAGCCACTGACACGCACGGTGCATCCGCAGACGAATCAGGTAGTCGATGGGCGAGTAGCCGGTCTGCTCGCGAAAGAGCGCGCTGTAATGTGACGCGGATAGGTTCGCCAGCGCGGCGAGGCGAGAGAGGCGCAGGGGTTGTTCGAGGTGCTCCTTCATGTAGGCGATGGTTTGCGCGAGCTTCTGCTTCAGGTCGGGAGCGCCGCGCCACGTCTGCCGTCGCCGCCAGATCATAGTCCCCACGAGGTGGCTCAGGGTCTGGGCCGCGTAAAGCAGATACGGCGGTGCGTAGCCGCGCTCCAGCGTGTCGAGAAGTTCCTCGAAGAGCGCGAGCACCTGCGGTTCTTCGCCCAGATAAAAGGTCGGCGCCTCGGCGCTCACGCCGAGTTCGGCCAGCAGCGCGGGAACGTGAGCGCCGGTGGCGTGAATCCATGGAATCGTCCATGCCTCCCGATCATCCGCGCCGTAGTGATGGGGTTCGCCGGGGGGAATCACCAGCATGTCACCGGCGTGAACCTCGTGGCGCCGGCCGCGCAGCTCGCACCAGCCGCGGCCCTTCACGCAGTAGATGAAGATGGCCTGGTCCACCCCTTCCGACCGCTGGCGCAGATGATGGCGCGCACGCGGGAAGTATCCCGCATCGGTCGGCAAAAGCCCTCTCAACAACGATTGCTTGAGGGCGTGATCAATCACGCGACGCGGCAGCACCACGATGCGCTGGCCGGCAAAGCCTTCCGGTTTCTCACGGGAGTTCACGACGCGAGGATGGCAGAGAGCCAGAGGATTCTCCATAGCCTTCCGCGCATCGTCCATTCCTCGAAACGACGTGAATTGGCATCAATGATTCGTGCCAGCAGCGAATCGCCAAACGAACGCGCCGCCCGTCCGCGCATGGACGGAGGAAGTTGTCTTCCCGACTTATCTTCCCGCCGCACCGGATAAGAATCCGATGTTCCTCGAGAAACGCGTTTACCAGGGCAGCAACGGCAAGGTGTATCCACTGCCGTTCACGGATCGCATCGCGGAGGCCAAGGTGGACCGACACTGGAAGGCGGTGTGGATCGAGAACGAGTTCCTGCGCGTGATGGTGTTGCCGGAACTGGGCGGGCGCATTCACCGCGCGATCGACAGGACGAACGGCTACGATCTCATCTACTACCAACCGGTAATCAAGCCCGCGCTGGTCGGGCTTGCGGGTCCGTGGATCTCCGGCGGCATCGAGTTCAACTGGCCGCAGCATCACCGGCCCGCGACGTTCCTGCCGGCGGATATGGAGATCGAAGAACATGCCGACGGATCGAGGACGATCTGGTGCAGTGATCATGACCCGATGACGCGCATGAAGGGAATGCACGGCGTCTGCCTGCACCCGGGCCGCAGCGTGATCGAACTCAAGGTCCGGGCCTGCAACCGTACGCCGTTCACGCAGACGTTTCTCTGGTGGGCGAATGTCGCCACGCGCGTTCACGAGGCTTACCAAAGTTTTTTCCCGCCGGATGTATCTTACGTGGCCGACCACGCGCGCCGCTCGATGAGCGAGTATCCGTTGGCGAAGAGTTTTTACTACGGAGTGAACTACGGCGAACGCGGGCGCAACGGCGTGCCTAAGAGCGAAGCTCCGCCGCAATTCGTGCCTCCGCATAGTGGCGGAAGTGCGCCCGTGGTTTACGCGCCGAACGATCTGTCGTTCTACGCCAACATCCCCACGCCGTGCTCCTATATGTGCATGGGATCGAAGGAGGATTTCTTCGGCGGATACGATCACAAGGCGCAGGCCGGGCTCGTCCACGTGGCGAACCACCACATCTCACCCGGCAAGAAACAGTGGACGTGGGGCAATCATCCCTTCGGTTACGCGTGGGATCGCAACCTCACGGATGCGGACGAGCGCGGCGAGTTCGCGCCCTACATCGAGCTCATGGCGGGCGTTTACACGGACAATCAGCCGGACTTCAGCTTCCTCGCACCCGGCGAGACGAAGTCGTGGAGCCAGTTCTGGTATCCCATCCAAAAAATGGGGCCGACGCAGCACGCGAACGTGAATGCGGCGGTGAGTCTTGCCATCGACACGCGGCATATCCAGATCGGCGTCAACGTGTCAGCGAGGTTTCCGAAAGCGATTATTCGTCTTGAACGCAAGAATGCGCGGCTCGAATGGACCGCAGACCTCGCGCCAGGAAAACCATTTGTCATCGAGACGAAACAGACGCCGAGAAAATGGATTCAAACGGCGAGCACCTTGCGCGTGCTCGATCGTGAGGGTCGCGAAATCATTTCCTATTCGCCGGTGCAGCGAATGGAGAATGTAGTTCCGCCACCGGCGACTGAACCGGCGGCACCTCGCGACATCACCAGCGCCGACGAGTTGTTCATCACGGGACTGCATCTGGAACAATATCGCCACGCCACACGATGCCCCACGCTCTACTGGCGCGAAGCGCTGCGCCGTGATCCGCTCGACTCGCGTTGCAACAACGCGCTTGGCCTGTGGCATCTGCGGCGTGGCGAGTTCGCGCTGGCCGAAGGACATTTTCGATCAGCCATCAAGCGTCTCACGCGGCGAAACGCCAACCCGTCCGACGGCGAAGCGTTCTATCATCTCGGCCTGTGCCTGCGTCTTCTCGGTCGCGATGACGAGGCTTACGACGCTCTCTACAAAGCCACTTGGAATCAGGCGTGGACTGGCGCCGCTTACCATGCGTTGGCCGAGATCGATTGCAGACGGCGCGAGTGGTCAACCGCGCTCGATCATCTCGACCGCTCTTTGCGGCTGAATGCCGATCATCTCCGCGCGCGGAATCTCAAAGCGATCGTCTTGCGACAACTGAATCGCGACGTCGAAGCAAAAGAGTTGCTCCGCGAAACTCTCACCATTGATCAGCTCGACTGGTGGGCGCGCCACTTGAACGGTGAAGCGGTGAACTGTGATCTGCAAACGCGACTCGACCTTGCGCACGACTTCGCGCGGGCAGGCTTTCACGACAAGGCAATCCAGTTGCTCAACACTGAGCAGAGCAAGCAGCGCGATCTTCCGAATCAAAGCTGGGGCGCGCTGCCGTTAGTTCATTACACGCTCGGCTGGCTGCACCAGCAACGTGGCGATTCCAAAGCAGCCGCAGCATCCTTCAAGCGCGGGGCTACAGCGAAACCCGACTATTGCTTCCCTTCACGTCTCGAGGAAATCGCCGTTCTGGAATCCGCCATGGACGCAAACCCACGCGATGCCCGCGCGCCGTATTACCTCGGCAATCTTCTCTACGATCGCCGCCGCCACGACGAGGCGATTCGCGCATGGGAGCAGAGCGCAAAACTTGATCCGGACTTCTCCGTCGTGTGGCGCAATCTCGGCATCGGTTATTTCAACGTGCAGCGCCAGCCGGCCAAAGCCCGCGCGGCTTACGACCGCGCGCTCAAAGCCAATCCCGCCGATGCTCGCGTGCTCTATGAGCGCGACCAGCTTTGGAAACGCACCGGCGAATCTCCGGCACGGCGACTGCGCGAATTGGAACGGCGTCTCGACCTCGTCCAACAGCGCGACGATTTGAGCGTCGAGTTGTGCGCGCTCTACAATCAGAAAAGCCAGCATGTGAAGGCTTTGCAGCTTCTTGGCAGCCGCAAGTTCCAGCCCTGGGAAGGCGGCGAAGGGCAGGCGCTCGGACAACATGTGCGAACCCAACTCGCGCTCGGACGCGAGGCGCTGACGCATCACGACTATCCCTGCGCGAGAAGCCATTTCGAGCGCGCATTGGAATGTCCCGAGAATCTCGGAGAAGCGCGGCACCTGCTGGCCAACCAAAGCGACATTCTCTACTGGCTGGGCTGTGCGTGCGCCGCGCTTGGTGAGCGCGCAACCGCCCGCAAACACTGGCACGCCGCCGCCACGTTCACGGGCGACTTCCAGGAGATGAGCGTCCGTGCTTTCAGCGAATTGACTTACTACTCCGCGCTCGCGTGGGAAAAACTCGGACGGCGGGCGAACGCAAAAAAACTTTTTCGCGAACTGCTCTTCCACGCGCTAGGTCTCGCAAAAGAGCCATCGAAGATCGACTACTTCGCCACGTCGCTGCCGACGATGCTGCTCTTCGACGAGGATCTTCTGGCGCGGCAAACGATCACCGCGCTCTTTCTGGAAGCTCAGGCCCGGCTCGGGCTTGGCCAACGCGCGCGGGCAAAGGCGCTGTTGCAGCGAGTGCTTGAACGTGACCCGAATCATTCTTTTGCCCGCGACCTGATGGGAGAATTCGCGCAATGAACACCACCGCGTCCAATCCGAGCACGCGCCATGAACAGGGCTTCAAACTGTTCGTGCTGCGCAACGAGTGCATCGAGGTGGTCGTGGTGCCGGAGCTCGGCGGGAAAGTTATTTCGCTCAAAAATCTTCGCACCGGCAGGGATTGGTTTGCGCCCGCGCAAGCGCGCCGGCTCTTCCGCAACAAGCCTGGCGATGACTTCGCCACCAGCACGTTGCTCGGTTGGGATGAATGCCTGCCGACGATTGCTGCGTGCCGCGTGAACAGACGACAACTCGCTGATCACGGTGAAGTGTGGGCCGTGCCGTGGCGCGTGGAGAAATCTTCGCGCGACGAACTGCGCCTCTCCGTGGACCTCGTAGCAGCCGACGTAAGAAGGCTCCATCTAAATTCCGAGAAAGGATCAGAGCCTCCTCACGTCGGCTGCTACCTCCGCTTCATCCGCACGCTGTCGCTGGCTGGCCCGGTGCTGACCGCGGATTACGCGCTGACCAACGAGAGTGATTCGCCGGAAAAATTTCTCTGGGCCATGCATCCGCTCATCACGCCGTGCGCTGGCGATCGAGTGGAGTTGATGGATGAAGCGCGGCAGCAATTGAACGCGCCGTGGCTCGACACGCTGGAATTCGGCGCGGATGTCCCGGCCCTTGCCAAAATTTTCGCCCGTAACCTCACCGAAGGACGCGCAGCGGTGGTGAATGACCGCTCGGGTGAGAGCCTGCGGTTCGAGTGGAACACCGCGGAAAACAACGCGCTCGGCATCTGGCTCACGCGCGGCGGTTGGAACGGCTGTCATCACCTCGCGCTTGAACCCACCAATGCGGCGGCGGATTCGCTCGCCGACATTGACGCCAACGACACGCGCATCTTTCTCGCTCCGCACGAAACAAAATCCTGGTCGGTCCGACTGCAACTCGATTCCTGAATATGAAAACATCATACGTTCCCATGAGCCTCGTCGCAGCCGACGTGAGGAGGCTCATTCAAATTCCGGTGGATGAAGTTAGAGCCTCCTTACGTCGGCTGCTACGGTTCAGAAGTGTGCGGTGCGGAGGGTTTCACGGAGTTCTCATCCCTTTCCTTGGAATCTCCTTCGTGCTGGCCGGCTTCGCGTTCAATGCCGCTGCCGACACCGTTTGGCTCAACGAGATGGACGTGTCGAAGATGAAGCAGGGCTGGGGCAAGGCGCAGGTCAACCGCTCGATTCGCGACAAGCCATTGAGCATCGCGGGGACGAAGTTCGAGCGCGGAGTTGGCACGCACGCCACCAGTTCGCTGTGGATCGAGGCGGGCGGAGCGGAGCGGTTCACGGCGACCGTCGGCGTGGATGACGCGGCGGGCGGAAAGGCATCGGTCGAATTCCGAGTGGTCGCGGATGGCAGGAAGTTGTTCGAGTCCGGTGTGATGAAGCCGGGCGACGCGGCCAGGAAAATCGATCTCGATCTGAAGGGCGCAAAGCTCTTGCTGCTGCAAGTTACGGATGGCGGCGACGGCGTGGAGTTCGATCACGGGAACTGGGCCGACGCAAAGTTTGTTTTCACGGGCGTCAAACCACGCGCGATCGCGCGACCGGTGCCGAAGGAGGACGCGGTCATTCTCACGCCCAAGCCCGGCCCCGCTCCGCGCATCAATGGGCCGAAGGTTTACGGCGCGCGGCCGGGGAATCCCTTTATTTACCGCGTGCCCACACAGGGTGCGCGGCCGATGAAGTTCTCCGCGCTCAATTTACCGGAGTCGCTGAAGCTCGATGCCGCGACGGGAATCATCACCGGTACCACGCCAGTGCGCGGCGAATACATCGTGACCTTGAGCGCGAAGAATTCGCACGGCGAGTCCACGCGGACGCTGAAGATTGTCAGTGGTGACACGCTCTCGCTCACGCCGCAAATGGGTTGGAACCACTGGTACACGCACTACGACCGCATCACGGACAAACTGATGCGCGAAGCGGCGGACGTAATGGTGAGCAGCGGCATGGCGGATGTGGGTTACCAGTTCGTGAACATCGACGACTGCTGGATGAACTCTGCGCCGGACGCGAAGCGGAAATCCGATCCGGCGCGCGTCGGTCCGTTTCGCGACGCCAACGGAAACATCATCGCGAACAAACACTTTCCCGACATGAAGGCGATGACCGACTACATCCACAGCAAGGGTTTGCTCGCCGGCATCTACACATCACCGGGACCTTTGACGTGCGCGGGTTTTGCCGGCGCTTATGAGCATGAGGTGGCGGATGCGAAGCAGTTCGCAGATTGGCGATTTGATTTCCTGAAATACGATTGGTGCAGCTACGGCGGCGTGGCGAAGAAGGACACCGATCCCGAGCTCGTGAAGTTCAAGAAGCCGTACAAGTTGATGGGCGACCTGCTCAAACAGCAGCAGCGCGACATGGTGTTCAACCTCTGCCAGTACGGAATGGGCAACGTGTGGGAATGGGGCGCGGAGATTGGCGGGCACTCGTGGCGCACGGCGGGAGACTTGGGCTTCGAATTGGATCGCATCTTCGAAGTCGCGCTCGCGAATGCGAAGCACCGCGACTTCCAAAAGCCCGGCGCGTGGAATGATCCCGACTACCTTCAAATTGGTTTTATTGGCGACGCGCACGGCATGGGCGAACCGAAGCCGTGTCCGCTCACGCCCACGGAACAGTACTCGTTCATGTCGCTGTGGGCGTTGAGCGCGTCGCCGCTCTTCTTCAGCGGGCACATGGGCAAGCTCGACGAGTTCACGATCAATGTGCTGTGCAACCCTGAGGTCATCGACATCGACCAGGATCCACTCGGGCAATGCGGGCGTGTGATCACCACCGGCGAGAACATCTTCGTGATGGTGAAGGAACTCGAGGACGGCTCGAAGGCAGTGGGCTTGTGCAACGCGGGCGAGTTCCCAGCGGAGGTCAGCGCGAAGTGGGCGGACCTCGGCGTGAAGGGAAAGCAAACTTTGCGTGATGTGTGGCGGCAGAAGGATCTCGGCACGTTCGAGAATGAATTCAAAGCGCAAGTGCCACGACGCGGGGTCGTGCTGGTGCGGCTCGCTTCCAAACTTTAGGCAACACCATGATCACGACCAGCACGCAGGAGACATCGACGCTGCGAGGCGAATACAATCTGGGCTACGTCTGGCTTGTATCCAGCGTGGCCGCGATGGGCGGGTTGCTCTTCGGCTGGGACTGGGTGGTCATTGGCGGCGCAAAACCTTTCTTCCAGCGCTACTTCGAACTGACCAGCCAGGCGCAAATCGGCTGGGCCAACAGTTGCGCCCTCATTGGTTGTCTCGTGGGTTCGTTGGCTGCCGGCGCGCTCAGTGATCGCTTCGGTCGCAAGCGACTGTTGATTGTGTCGGCACTGCTCTTCGCGGTCACCTCCATCGGCAACGGGCTGGCGCACAACTTCACCGTCTTCATCGCGTGGCGAATGCTTGGCGGCGTGGCCATCGGCCTCGCGTCGAGCCTTTCGCCGATGTACATCTCCGAGGTCGCGCCGGCGCAGATGCGCGGCAGACTCGTGTCGATCAATCAACTCACCATCGTCATCGGAATTCTGCTGGCGCAGCTCATCAACTGGTCGCTCGTTCGCAACCTGCCGCCGGGCGCCACCGACGAATTCATCAAGAACTCCTGGTTCGGGCAGCAGGGCTGGCGCTGGATGTTCGGGCTGACGGCCGCGCCATCGCTGCTCTTCCTGGTCGGGATGTTCTTCGTTCCAGAAAGCCCGCGCTGGCTGGCAAAGCACGGCGAGATGGCCCGCGCGCACGACGTGCTGAAGAAGATCGGCAACGAACGATTCGCCAATGCCGCGGTGGCCGAAATTCAATCCACTCTCGCCGGCGACGGGAATCAACGCGTCCGGTTCGCCGATTTGCTGGAGCCGCGGATGCGAAAGGTTCTTGTGCTTGGCGTGGTGCTCGCGGTGTTTCAGCAATGGTGCGGCATCAACGTGATCTTCAATTACGCCGAGGAAATTTTCCGCGCGGCGGGCTATGACATTTCCACCGTGCTCCAGAACATCGCGTGGACCGGCTCGGTGAATCTCCTCTTCACGTTTGTCGCGCTCGGCACGGTGGACCGCGCGGGCCGCCGGCCATTGATGCTATTTGGCGCGGCGGGCCTGGCCGTGATCTACACGGCGATGGGCTTCTGTTACGCGAGAGGCGTGCAAGGACTGCCGGTGCTCCTGTTGGTGCTGGCCGCCATCGGTTGCTACGCCATGTCACTCGCGCCCGTGACCTGGGTCGTCATCTCCGAGATTTTCCCAAACCGCATTCGCGGCGCGGCAATGTCGGTGGCGGTATCGGCGTTGTGGATCGCCTGTTTCATTCTCACCTACTCGTTCCCGATCCTGAACGCGAAGCTCGGAGCGGCCGGCACCTTCTGGCTCTACGCCGCCATTAGCGGTGCAGGTCTCATCTACATTTTCTTCAAGCTGCCGGAGACAAAAAACAAATCCCTCGAACAAATCGAAAGAGAGCTGGTGGACTGAATCCGCACGCACTCTGCCGCACCATGACAACTTTCAAACCCGCTCTTTGGCTCGCCCTCGTTACTGCGCTCGGTCAACTCATCGCCGCCGGCGACGACTCGACAATTTCCCTCGCGGGTAAATGGCGGTTCGCGCTCGATCGCGCGGACGCAGGCGTAAGCGAACGATGGTTCGCGCGAAAACTCGCGGACACGATCAAGCTGCCCGGCTCGCTGCCGCAACAAGGCATCGGTGACGCGCCGTCGCTCGCGACGAAATGGACGGGCGGCATCCAGGAACCGAACTGGTGGCAGGATCCGATCTACGCGCCGTACGCGAAATCCAATGACTTCCACTTTCCGTTCTGGCTCCAGCCGGAGAAATATTACGTGGGCGCGGCTTGGTTCCAGCACGACATCAGCGTGCCGAAAGTGTGGGCCGGAAAGCGCATCGTGCTCACGCTCGAACGCCCGCACTGGGAAACACGCGTGTGGATCGACGGAAATCTCATCGGCACCAACAACGCGCTCGGCACGCCGCACGAATACGATCTCGGCCAGCTTGCGCCAGGCAAACACACACTCACCGTGCGCGTGGACAACCGCATGGTTGTGGACGTGGGCCATGATTCGCACAGTGTCACCGATCACACGCAGGGGAACTGGAATGGGATTGTCGGCAAAATCGAACTCTGCGCGACGTCGCTGGTATGGATCGACGATGTGCAAGTGTTTCCCAATCTTGCGCGGCACTCGGTCCGTGTCCTCGTCACGAGCACGAACGCGACGGAGAAAAAGTTTCAGGGGAAACTGACGCTTTCGGTCGAGTCTGGCGGCAAGACGTTCGTGCTTCCCGTCAGTCAGAATTTCAACACGACCGAACGAAACCTCACGACGGAGACTGAGATCGAACTTGGCGCGACCGCGCCGCAGTGGGACGAGTTCACGCCCCATCTCCAGTCGGTACGCGCTGAGTTGCGCGGTGAACTGGACGGCGCGTTGGTCGAGAGCGAACGCACGGCCACGTTCGGGCTGCGGGAGATCGCGACGCGAGGCACGCAGTTCCTCATCAACGGCCGCAAGACATTCTTCCGCGGCACACTGGAGTGCGCGATTTTTCCGAAGACCGGGAATCCGCCGACGGACGTGGATTCGTGGAGGCGCATCATCCGCGTGGCGAAGGCGCATGGGCTGAACATGATTCGCTTCCACTCGTGGTGCCCGCCCGAGGCGGCGTTCGTCGCGGCGGATGAACTCGGGTTTTATTACCAGGTGGAAGTTTCGTCGTGGGCGAACTCGACGACTTCGCTCGGCGACGGCAAGCCGGTCGAGGCGTGGCTCTATGCTGAGGCCGAGCGAATGCTGAAATTCTACGGCAATCATCCTTCGTTCGTGCTGATGCCGTACGGCAACGAACCGGGCGGAAAGAATCACGCGCGCTGGCTCGCGGCGTGGGTCGAACATTGGAAGAAGACGGATGCGCGCCGGCTCTACACCAGCGGCGCGGGCTGGCCGGAGATTTCGGAGAACCAATTCCACGTCACGCCCGATCCGCGCATCCAGTCGTGGGGTGGCGGCCTCCGTTCGCGCATCAATGGCAAGCCGCCGGAGACGACGACGGATTATCGTGACTACATGAGCAAGCGCACGGTGCCTGTGATCAGTCACGAGATTGGCCAGTGGTGTGTGTATCCGAACTTCGACGAGATGAAGAAATACACCGGCTACTTGAAGCCGCGGAATTTCGAAATCTTCCGCGAAACGCTGCGAAAAAATCACATGGGTGATCAGGCGCGTGATTTTCTCCACGCGAGCGGCAAGCTTCAAACGCTCTGCTACAAGGAGGACATTGAGTCCGCGCTGCGCACGCCGGGCATGGGAGGATTTCAGTTGCTCGACCTTCATGACTTCCCCGGCCAGGGCACGGCGCTCGTGGGCGTGCTCGATCCGTTCTGGGAGGAAAAGGGCTACGTGACGCCCGAGGAATTCAGCCGCTTCTGCAACACGACCGTACCGCTGGCGCGTTTGGCGAAACGTGTCTTCACGACGGAGGAGAAGTTGGAAGCGGACATCGAGGTCGCACACTTCGAAGCGGCTCCGATCGAGCATGCCGTGACGACTTGGAATCTTGTGAACGACGCGGGCAAAGCGGTTGCGACCGGGACTCTGCCAGCCAAACCCGTTCCGGTGGACAACGGCATTGCAGTCGGGCACGTGAGCATTGATCTCACAAAACTGCCGGCACCGGCGAAATACAAACTGGTGGTGCGCATTAACCATCAAATCCCCGATGACGTCCCGGTGGCGAGCTCGCTTCGAGCGGCGGACGCAAAACACGAGAATGACTGGGACGTGTGGGTGTATCCGCCGCGCGTCTCCGAAGAAAAGCCCGCGGCCCTGACGATCGCGCGCGAACTCGACACCACAGCACTCGCGAAGCTCAACACTGGCGGCAAGGTGTTGTTGCTCGTTCCACCGTCCCGCGTCGCGCCGGACAAGCGGCTCGGGAAAGTCGCGCTCGGATTCTCCAGCATCTTCTGGAACACCGCGTGGACGCACCGCCAACCGCCGCACACGCTGGGCATCCTGTGCGACCCGAAGCATCCGCTCTTCGGCTCGTTCCCCACCGAGCCTTACAGCAACTGGCAATGGTGGTATCTCATCAGCCGCGCCGGCGCGATGATCCTCGACGATCTGCCTGCCGAGGTGCGCCCGCAGGTGCAGGTGATCGACGACTGGGTGACAAACCGCCGGCTCGGGCTGTTCTTCGAGGCGAAGGTCGGCGGTGGAAAGCTCGCCGTGTGCAGCATCGATCTTGAAAACGATCTCGACGCGAATCTCGTCGCGCGACAGTTCCGGCGCAGCGTTTTGAACTACATGGCGAGCGATCGCTTCCGTCCGAAGCACGTCGTCACCGCCGAACAAATCCGCGCGCTCTTCTCGGCACCATCCGCAATGGAGCGCCTCGGCGCGCGCGTGTTGAAAGCCAGCAGCGAAGAGCACGGCTTCGAGGCGGCGAACGCCATCGACGGCAACCTGAACACCCTATGGCACACGGCCTACCAGAATTCCAAGCCGACCTACCCGCACGAATTGCAGCTTCAATTCAATGCGCCGACAGCGATTCGCGGCTTCACGATCACGCCGCGCCAGGACAACAACCGCAACGGTTGGATCAAGGACTACATGATCTACGTGAGCGACAACGCGACTGCGTGGGCCGAACCGGTGGCGAAAGGCGCCTTCGCGCGTGACGACAGTCCCAAGACCATCACGCTGGCGACGCCTGCTCGCGGCAAGTTCGTGCGCTTCGTGGCTGTGTCCGGATTTGATGCGCAGCCTTACGCTGCCGTCGCGGAGCTGGCGGTGGTTCCGGAGCGCTGAAATGGTAGAGGCGATTGCCAAAAACAGTTCGCCGATGAACGAATTGCTTGTAGCGGAAACGGTTCATTATCACGACTCGATGAAGAGCGTCCTTGCAGTTCTGGCTTCCTTGCGGCCGTTACTTGTCCCGCCCAATCCATCCGGCTCGCCTCCCCGGATGGGCGGCTCGTGTGCGGTTTTGAAATCGCGGATCGCGCCGGCGCGCTGGTGACGCTGCCGAACGCATTCGACACTACCACCGAGTAAAGTCCGGCCTGGTTCGTTTGCAGGTTCGCGAGCGCCAACTGCGCGTTCGTCTCGCGCGAAAGCGCCGCCGCCGCTGTCCCTCTGCCATCTCGTCCAGGCGAGTGCCTTTGGCGGACGAAGGACGGCCCGGCGGAGCGGGGGAGCGGGGCGGAAACAAAACGCGCGCGCCACATTCCTCGCAACGAATTTTCCCGCGGGCTTTTCCTCTCTGCGCCTCGGCGGCTTGGTGCTAAATCAGCAACTACCTTCTGGATCAAGGACTTCGCAGACGAAAGAAAAGCGTAGATCCAGTGGGCGAGTTGGTCAGGAATTTACGCTCGCCAACCAAGGTTGGAGAGGCGAGGACAGAACTCCAATTGGTGCCCGGCAACACCGCCGAACTTTCAAGCTGGTAGGTCGAAGTCCAGGAAGGCCAGGAAAGGATCACCTGCCCGTTGGAAAGAGTGGCTTGCAAGGATGGATCAGGCCGCCCGATTCGGATGGTGCTATTTGCGGTGTCCACCACGAACAGGTTTCCATCAGGAATCAACTCGCGTCGTCAGCGTGTCGGAAAAACCTGTTTCGTAAGTGACGTCTCCGTAGAGGCTGTAATCGCCGGCGGGCAGTTCGGGAAGTTGGGCGTCGAAGGTTTGCCAGTCGACTTTCGTGGGATGCAAGTGAGCGAACACATCCATGCCCGGCTCGCGCACTTGAAAGAGATGCATCAGCTTGCCGTGATCGGGCACGAGCGGACCATTGCGGCGGAGCAGATCGACGCCGAATTGCAGTCGCAGTTTTCCGTTCGCCACTTCGGCCTCCGTCTCGACGGGACGGAACAGTCGATTGCTCCGATAGTCATTGGCTTCGCTGCTCCACCAGCGATTGCCGAACCACAAAAACGCTGCGAGAACGGAGAGCGTCAGCGTGGTCATTTCGCGCGCCCACCAGATGCGCTTTCGCGTTGGTCGCTCTCCCGCGGCCAAAACGCTTTCGCGGACTGCACCGCCAAAGATGCTTGCGGCGAGAAGCACCAGCACGCCTCCGAACACCGCGAGCGCCACACCCATCCCGCGCGGCATTTTCAGCACGCGCGTGGCAACGGAATTGACCGGCACCATCACGCGGTCTCGGCCCGCCGCGCTTGGCAGCGATCCGCCGCCGGGCACGGTCGATCAGGATGCGCCGCATCGCCTCCGCCGCCGCGCCGGGGTCAGCGTCGTGCGCGTACTCGAAGGCTTTGGCGATGAAGTCCGGCCCGATGATTTGCAGCCAGAGCGAATTCCGCTGGACGTTTGTGCCGTTGCCGTCGGCGAGAGCCTCGTTCACGACGTCCCAAACCTTGATCTTGCCCTTGTAGCGGCCAACGACGGTGTGAATGTGATCGCGCATTCGCTGGAGCAAGCACGCGTTTATCTGGAGCGCATCATGGGTTCTTCGTCGCGGCTGGATGCGCTCATTCCGGACGTTCTGACTTACTCTCGCGTGGCGATGAACCAAACTAACTCGCGGCGGCGGCCATTGGCACTGGCGCGCCTCGCGTCTTACGCGGCTTTGCGTCGCACCTGGGTTGCAGAAGCTCGTCCTTTTTTCTTTTTGGCTTCTCCTTTAGAGTGAGCATTCAAGCTTTCCTGCAACACCGAAACCAGATCCACTACGTTCGTTGGTTTTCGAGACGTTTTAGAAACCTTCACCTCTTTGCCCGGCGCGGCGACTTTCTCCTCGATCAATTTCATAAGCGCCGCGCGGTATTCGTCCTTCCATTTTTCCGGTTCCCATTTTTCCGCCATTGAGCCGATCAGTTGTTCCGCCATGGCCAGCTCTTTCTTGCTGGGTTCCCCACTGGGAAGATTCAGTTCGTTGGGGTCGGCAAGCTCGTCGGCAAAATGCATCAGCTCCAGCACGAGCGCTTTGCCCAGCGGCTTTACTGCTGCCACGTGTTCGCGGGTTTTGATAACGACCTTGGCGATCCCGACCTTACCTGACTTTTCCAACGCTTCTCGCAGAAGTGAATACGCTTTGTCTCCGCCTTTTTCCGGTGCGAGGAAATACGGTTGGTCGAAGAACATTGGGTCGATGTCCACGAGATCCACGAACTCTCGAATGTCCACGGTCTGATTCGATGCCACATTCACTTTGTCCAAATCCTCGGGCGTCACGACGACGAATTGTCCCTTCTCGTACTCATAGCCTTTCACGATTTCCTCCCAGGGCACTTCCTTGTCGTCGGCCTCTGCGGTGCGTTTGTATTTGATGGGACTTTGATCGTTGCTCCGCAACATGCGCAACTTGATGTCATTGCCCGGTCGCGTGGCGGAATAAAGGCCAACCGGAATGTTCACCAACCCAAAACTGATCGATCCCTTCCAAATTGCTCGTGGCATAAAAAAATCCCCTTGTGGGCAAGAAGGTAGCACCTCCACCACGCTCCGCAATTTTAGCGTGAGCGCGAATGCTTCCCTATTTTTCCAAGAAATTTGCCATTCTGGATTTGCAATCCTGCCCGTTGTGGGTAACATGGGGCATGTCCACAACACGTGGTGTCATCACAGAAGGTTTTAAGTCTCGAACCACGAAGCCGAAGCGAATTGCGCACGCAACTCAACGGACTAATGCTCCCATGAAAGACGGCTCAGAGTGTCATGGCTGCGATGAATGTCCCAATTGTTTCAGTCGCGAAGGTGAACACATCTGTCTCACAGTGACGGGGCGCTGCAGGCGCTGCGGCTACGTCCACGTGGACTAGGCTGATTCTCATAGGTCATCGCGAGGAGATTTGAACCCAAATGTCGACCGCCTTTCCACGCCCAAGTCGAGGGTCGCGGCGAGAGTGAATAAACATGCCCGCCAAGAACAAAGACCTACACGGTAATGTTCCCGACACTTGTCCCGTCGCGCTCCTTTTGATCGGTGATCAACGACCTGGAGTTCGAGAACAACAAGGCAATCGTAAACCAGTCCGGGCGGCTCGCGACGAGAATTGCCGCCCTGAAGAAACATGCCCGCGCCGCCGGTATCCCCGCCATTTACGTGAATGATAATTTCGGCAAATGGCGGTCTGACTTTCAAAAGCAGGCGGACCATTGCTTGAACGACGGCGTCGGCGGACAAGTTCTTGTGGAGCGGCTCCGACCCCAGCCGGGCGATTACTTCGTCCTCATCCGTGCGGCCGGGTTTACAACTACCGCGTCGGACTGAACGCGGATTAGCCGCGCGTGTTGGACGAAGCCGCCGCGCTCGACAAGACGGTGGAAATCGACAGTTACGCTGATCGACAGGATTTGAGCATCGATCTGCTGCCCATGGCGCGCGAAGCAGGCATTCGGATTATAATAGGAACCGATGCTCATTCGCCCGACCCACTTGCGTTCATCGAACTCGGCCTGGCGACGGCACTTCTCGCCAAGATTTCACTGGAGCGCATCATCAATTTTCTGCCTCGCGAGGAATTGCTGGGTTGGACGCTGGGCTCAAGCGTGATGGCGCCCGTGCCCCATACTTGAAGTTGCGCGCGAGTGCGCTACCTTCGGCGCAGGAGGTCAAGATGGCTAAGAGGGAATTGAACAATACTGGGACCGACAAGCGTTTCGTCCGCCGTGATAAGAACGGCACTTTCAAAGAATCGGATGATGCGGGCAAGTCGCTCGCCGCAGATCGGCGAACCAAGGCGACAACGGTCGCCCAATCCGGTCAGGGCGACAAAGGAGATCGCAAACCGAGCGCGTCCGCGACGAAAACTCGCGCGGGAAAACGATAGACTGGCAGCACAACGGTCATCCCGTCCATTCGGGCTGTCAGGGCGTGTTCCTCGTTTCGTTTGGGAAACGACGATCGAACACCATTGAGTCGCCGACGTTGTTAAGCGTCGGCGGCTTTTTTCAGAGGAGGAGCGAATGCGAAATCAACTGAAGACCGTCTTCGAGATACTGAAACAAACGGTCGTCGATTGGCTGGACGACAAAGCTCCCCGCTTGGGAGCGGCGTTGGCTTATTACGCTATTTTTTCTATCGCGCCGCTGATTGTTATCGTGATTGCGATTGCGGGGATTTGGTTTGGAAAAGAGCAGGCGCAAGAGCAGATATTCAATCAAGTGAGCGCAATGGTCGGTGACGAGGGCGCGCAAGGCATCGGCAACATGCTAGAAGCCGCCAATAAACCTCGCGAGGGAATCATTGCTTCTGTCCTGGCCGTCGTGACTTTGATCTTCGGCGCTACGGGCGTGTTCGTTCAACTTCAGGACGCGCTGAACACCATTTGGGAAGTGAAGCCCAAGCCGGGGCGCGGAGTGTGGGGCTTTATTCGACATCGCATTCTTTCGCTGGCGATGGTGTTCGCCATTGGCTTTCTTCTCCTCATCTCCCTGGTCTTAAGCGCCGGCCTCGCGGCGGCCGGTAAATGGATGTCGGGGTCGATGCCTGGAGGAGAAGCCCTCTGGGAAGTCGTCAACCTCGGGATTTCATTCGTCGTCGTCGCGGTCCTGTTCAGTTTGATGTTCAAATATATGCCCGACGTTAAAATTAGTTGGCGGGATGTGTGGATTGGCGGTGCGCTCACGGCGGTGTTGTTCGTCGTTGGAAAATTTGCCCTGGGAATGTATCTCGGGCGCAGCAGCGTAGGTTCAGCGTACGGAGCGGCGGGTTCACTCGTGATTCTGCTCCTATGGGTTTACTATTCCGCGCAGATTTTTTTGTTCGGGGCGGAGTTCACGCAAGTGTACGCCAATCGTTTCGGCAAAAAGTTGCAACCTTCCAAGAATGCCATGTGGGCACCTGCACCTGGACAAAAGGCCACCCAAGCAGGGGGCGCTTAACAAGTTACGATGTCCCTCAAGGAATATCAGCGGAAGCGAGATTTTTCAAAAACCGCAGAACCGCGCGGTACAACGCCAAAGCGAGATGAGGCCAAACGATTCGTTATCCAGAAGCACGCCGCCTCGCATCTCCATTACGATTTTCGTTTGGAGATTGGTGGAACGCTAAAGTCCTGGGCTGTGCCCAAAGGTGTTCCCTTCAAGAAAGGAGAAAAGCGGCTCGCGGTTGAAGTGGAAGACCACCCGGTTTCCTACATCGATTTTGAAGGGACAATCCCGCAAGGTCAATACGGTGGCGGGACCGTCATGGTCTGGGACCAAGGAACGTTCGAGCCGCTTACACCAGTTGAGGGATTGAACGCGGGAAAACTCCACTTCGTGCTTACAGGCAAGAAGCTTCACGGAGAATGGTATTTAGTGCGCCTCCGAGACGGGAAACAATGGCTCCTCATTAAAGGAGAAAAAGATTTCCCGCCCGTGTCGAAAAAGCTGGACGACACCTCGGCGCGTTCCGGCAAATCGATGGCCCAAGTGGGACAAAGCGGTTCGGTCTGGCAATCCGAGCCGGCTTCTGTCGTAAAATCACGGACAACGAAAACTTCTTCGACTTCACTGCCCAAGTTCATAGCCCCGATGCTCGCTCGCCCTGTCAAAGCCGTGCCGACCGGTGATTGGTCTTTCGAGTTGAAATTTGATGGGTATCGGGCGCTGATTTTGAAAAGTGGAAAGCGGGTCCAGATTCTCTCGCGAAACGAAAAGGATCTGGGATTGAAATTTCCTGAGATCGCTAAAGCCGCGGAAAAACTGAAAGCCGACCGTGCCATCATCGATGGAGAAATCGTGGCGCTGGATGAACAGGGACGGTCTTCCTTCCAGTTGTTACAGGCTTACGCCATCGGCGAGAAGCGACCCCCATTGCTCTACTACGCCTTTGACTTGCTGGAGGCGGATGCCAAGGACTGGAAAGCCCGGCCGTTGGCAGAACGGAAAGACGCGTTGGAAAAACTCTTGCCCATGAGAGGGCTTTTGCATTTCTCGGCCGCGTTGGGAAACGACGCTGAGGCTTTGCTGCCCGAAGTTCGCCGCCTCGGCCTGGAGGGGCTGATCGGAAAAAAAGTTGGTTCACTTTACGAACCGGGCCAGCGCACTGGAAATTGGATTAAGCTGAAGCTGACGCGAGAACAAGAGGTCGTGATCGGCGGCTACACTGACCCCGAGGGAGCGCGGCCACATTTTGGTTCTCTTCTTATCGGGGTTTTCGACAAAGGCAGCCTTAAGTTCACGGGCAAGGTGGGTACCGGTTTCAACGACAAGCTCCTGCGACTTCTCAAAGGCAAAATGGATGCGCTGGCGCAGAAGGATTGTCCGTTTGGAAACCTTCCCGAGAAACGCCAAGGTCGCTATGGACAGGGCATCACGCGCGCGAAGATGAAACGATGTCACTGGGTGCAGCCTCAACTCGTCGCGCAGGTGAAATTTGTGGAGTGGACTCGCGATGAAAAACTACGACACCCGGTTTTTCTCGGTCTGCGGGAGGATAAATCACCACGCGACGTGATGCGTGAAGAAGTATGAAGCAGCGAACGCAATTGGAAGTTGAAGGCCGCACTCTGGAAGTCTCGAACCTCGATAAAGTTCTTTATCCAAAAGCTGGTTTCACCAAAGGCCAGGTGATCGATTATTACATTCAGATTTCGCCGTATCTTCTGCCTCATCTTCACAACCGGCCCATTACGCTGAAACGTTATCCTGACGGGGTGGAAGGATTTTTTTTCTACGAGAAGAACTGTCCCGCTCACCGGCCAAAATGGATGAAGACCACCAACGTGGTCAAGACGGATGGCAGTATTGATTATTGCGTCATCAATGAACTGCCGGCCCTCGTTTGGACTGCTAATCTGGCGGACCTTGAACTGCACACGTTTTTACACCGGGCACCGAAGATCAATCGCCCCACCGCACTCGCTTTCGATCTCGATCCCGGCGAACCGGCGAACATTATTGATTGTTGTCGAATCGCGCTGCGGGTGAAGGATTTATTTGGTAAACTGAAACTGGAATGCTTTCCGAAAACCTCTGGCTCGAAAGGAATGCAAGTCTATGTCCCTTTGAATACCCCGGCGACATACGAGCAGACCAAAGAGTTCGGCCGGCGTGTGGCCGAAACACTGGAACAGCAAACGCCTGAGTTGGTGGTTTCGCGCATGGCCAAGAATCTTCGGAAGGGCAAAATATTCGTGGATTGGAGCCAGAACGACGAACACAAAACGACCATCAATGTGTATTCACTGCGAGCGAAAGAGTTTCCATCCGTTTCGACGCCCCTCACTTGGAAAGAAGTAGCGAGTGCCGTTCGCAGCGAACAATCCGCGCCGCTCACCTTTCGGACGGGGGATGTTATCGCTCGCGCCAAAAAGCTTGGAGATCTGTTTGCGCCGGTCTTGGAGTTGAAACAAAAGCTTCCTCGTTTCCCGTTGATTAAATAGGGGCAGGTGCTAATCCGTACGATCGTTCAAAAATGAATCCGCAGCGCATCCAACTGAGCAGGCGCAAAGAATGGCGAAAGCCGGAGAATAGGATGGTGGGGACAAGCCATCCAAGTTGGGAACGATCCTTGCCTCCCTTGCTCTGGACGACGCGCAGGGCCATGCGAGCCGCCCAACGGCTTGTGCTGGCGCGGGAACAGGAAGTGTTGCCGCAGTTGATCTTCAGCCAGCGTGGGCGGGTCGCACTGGAAAAAATCGGCCAGGCGGCGCACGTAACGGACCTATTCCTTCCGGGTGGGCGGCTTGAAGTCTTTGAGTTCGCCAAGCTGCCGGAACTTTGCGATGGAAGAGCAATCGGTATTCATGAGGACAGAGGATGTCCTGTATCCGTCCGGCCAAACCAGCTAGGCGGAAGGTGGGGATTGCGGCAGCGTTGGAGGCGTGAAATGTAAGCGCTCGCGCCTGGCTGAAGTTCAAATCCAATCCGCGTCCTATGCTCCCGCGTCAGGGCGGGCTGGCGGC
>JBBRBM010000053.1:0-32115 GCA_038205745.1 Verrucomicrobiota bacterium
TTCAATTCGCAGCGGGAGGAGATGCCGGCTGTGGGGGTGAGGACGAATGGAGGTCAGCGGAAGAATTTCGCTCGTCCTCACTCGCGGCAGCTCATCTTGTTCTCGTACGGCGATATGCCCGCGCTCCAATTCATCTTGGCCGCAAGAATTCCGTGAGGCAGCCTTTCCCCATGCCGACAGTTTTACGTTCTGGCCCTTACCGCTTCTTCTTTTACGCGGGTGATCGCCACGAGCCAACCCATGTCCACGTAGAGCGCGACGCATCCAAAGCCAAATTCTGGCTTGAGCCGATTTCTTTGCAGTCGAGCACCGGCTTCTCCCGTGCCGACCTCAACGCCATTTACCGATTGATTGAGCAGAACCACCAACTACTATTGCAGCACTGGCATGACTACTTTGATTCTTGATTCCGCCGCCTTCAAAGCCACCGCCGTTCAGACGACCGAGGACACGCTCGTTGTGGAGCTTGCCGACGGACGTTCCATTTCTGCGCCGCTGGGCTGGTATCCGCGGCTTTTCCACGGCACCGTCGCGGAGCGCGAGCATTTTAGGTTTATTGCCGGCGGCGAGGGCATCCATTGGCCCGACCTCGACGAGGACATCAGCGTTGAGGGGATTCTTGCGGGACGCCCCTCTGGTGAGAGTCAGCGTTCTTTACAGCGATGGTTGGATTCTCGCCCACACAAATAACGCCTAATCCCCAAGCATTGCTTTGACCGGGGCACGCGCGGGGAGAGCGTTGATTGGAACCAGGGTGTGACGCGCGTGCGTAGCGTCGAAGCGATGCGTTGTTGAACAAGCCCCGGTGGACCGCCCCGACGCATCCTTGAATCCCGAGATAGACTGGAAAGCAGTTCGTCAATCCATCTTCAGCTTCGCGAGGTAGATCGCGGTTTTGCCTTCGTGTGAGGAGTAGTAGCTCACCCACAACAGCCCTTCGTGCCACGCCAGTCCGGCGTAGCTGCAATCGCCACCGGAGGGGAGTTTCAGGAATTCGGTGAGGCGGCCCGCGTCGGCATCCAGCCACGCCAGTGAAGTGCGTACCGTGCCATCATAAAGGCGCACGGCGGCCACGAGGCGGCCATCGGGTAGGCGCAGGAAATTTGGCCCGCCGATCTTTGCGCCGAGGTCGCGCCACTTCCAGTCCGTGTAGGGCGGGCGGGCGATGCCGAGTTGGCCGGAGGCGGAGGTGTTGGTGCCGGCGTAGTTGTCGCGGCGCAGGAGGCAGAGCGCGCTGTCGTCGGACTGGAAGAGTAGGGTGGATTCGTTTGGGTGGCCGTTGGTGAAAAGCATCGGAACGAGCGGTGTGAAGGCTTTGCCGTCATCGCTGCGATAGAGGCGCGCGAGTTTCCCGCCTGCGGTGGTGTAGCCGACGCCGTAAGCCGTGCCTCGATGCCACGTCACGCGCCAAAGCCAGTTGTTCGGATCGCCGATGTTCACGGGCGCGCTCCAGTCACGGCCATTGGTGGAGAACCACGCCATGGTCTGGTGTTTCACGGGCGAGGGTTGATGGATTGCGCCCGCGCCGTTGAGCATCAACCGATCGTCGGGCGTGATGACGATCTTGGCGTCGCGCAAATCAGCGGTGGCGTTCGTGATGAGCGCGGCGGAAGTCCAAGTGTTGCCATCCTTCGAGGTGAGCACGCGCAACGCGCCATCCGGCGCGACGTGTTTGGCGCCTTCGCGAAAGACGCAGAACCATTCGTCGTGATAGCGAATGAGATCGGTGAAGGCGTTGTGCGGCGCGCGATCCCAGATTTTCTTCACTTCGACGATGCGCGGTTCCGCAGCAGCATCTCGCGTGAACACGAAGAGACAAAGCGCAATAACTGCGATGGCGGAGGTTTTCATGGGCGCGAGGCTAGCGTTCCGGTTGGCGGGTGTGAAGCATTGCCGGGTTTTGCGAATCGAAACAAAGGAGCAGGTTCGGACAAGATTTGCGCAGAGAATTGTTTTGACCCAAGTTCGCACGCTCCCTCCTATAAGCGCCCACGCGTTGACGCGGTCGTGAATGGTTGGAAGATTCCAAACGTTCGTCCAGCGGAGCGCGGGCGACACTTGATGAATTTATTTTCGCGAATCTGGAATTCGTCGCTCGGCAAGAAATACATCATGGCCGTCACTGGCTGTGCGCTGTTCCTCTTCGTGCTCGGGCACATGGTTGGCAACCTCCAGGTCTTCCTCGGTCCGGAAGCCATCAACCGCTACGGCGCATTCCTGCAAGGGCTCGGTGAATTGCTGTGGGTGGTGCGGTTGAGCCTGCTCGCGATCATCGTGCTGCACATCGTTTCGGCAGTGCGGCTCACGGCGGAGAATCGCGCGGCGCGCGCAGTGGGTTACACGGATTACCGGCCCGTCGGTTCCAGCTACGCCTCACGCACGATGATGATGAGCGGGCTGATCATCGCGGCGTTCATCATTTATCATCTGCTCCATTTCACGGTGCAGAACCAGGCGATCAACCTTACGGGAAAAAGTTTCGTGGATCTGCATGACGCGAAGGGGCGGCACGATGTGTTCGCCATGATGATCGCGGGTTTCCGCCAGCCGATCGTGTCGCTGTTTTACATCATCGCGATGGCGCTGCTTTGCCTGCACTTGAGCCACGGTGTGAGCGCGATGTTTCAGTCGCTGGGCTGGAAGAAGAATTACTACAAGGCGTTGCTCGACAAAGGGGCGAGGCTATTGGCGATCGCCATCTTCGTCGGCTACACCTCGATCCCGATCGCGATCCTGCTCGGGTATGGAAAAAATTACGCGCCGGGGCTGACGCCCGGCCCCACTGCATCGGAGTTCTCTCCCATTGGAGGTGCGCGATGAACACTTTGAACTCGAACATCCCATCTGGCCCGCTCACGCAGAAGTGGGACCAGCATCGTTTCGACCTCAAGCTCGTCAATCCCGCGAACAAGCGGAAGTTTGACGTGATCGTGGTGGGCACCGGACTCGCCGGTGCATCTGCCGCGGCCACGCTCGCCGAACTCGGCTACAAGGTGAAGGCGTTCTGTTATCAGGACAGCCCGCGCCGCGCGCACAGCATCGCCGCGCAGGGCGGCATCAATGCCGCGAAGAATTACCAGAACGACGGCGATTCCATTTACCGTCTTTTCTACGACACCATCAAAGGCGGCGACTTCCGTGCTCGGGAAGCGAACGTGTATCGGCTCGCGCAAGTGAGCGTGAACATCATCGACCAGTGCGTGGCGCAGGGAGTTCCGTTCGCGCGTGAGTACGGTGGGTTGCTGGCGAATCGTTCCTTCGGCGGCGCGCAGGTTTCGCGCACGTTTTATGCCCGTGGGCAAACCGGGCAGCAACTCTTGCTCGGTGCGTATCAGGCGCTGGAACGGCAGATCGGCGCCGGTAATGTGCAGATGTTTTCGCGCACCGAGATGCTGGATCTCGTGGTGATCGATGGCCACGCCAAAGGCATCGTCGTGCGCGACATGGTCTCGGGAGCGATTACTTCGCACGCGGCCGATGCTGTTGTTCTGGCGACAGGCGGCTACGGAAATGTTTTCTTTCTCTCCACCAACGCCAAGGGTTGCAACGTCACGGCGGCGTATCGCGCGTACAAGAAGGGCGCGTTCTTCGCGAACCCTTGCTACACGCAGATTCACCCGACCTGCATTCCCGTCAGCGGCGATCATCAGTCCAAGCTCACGCTCATGTCCGAGTCGCTGCGCAACGACGGTCGCGTGTGGGCGCCGAAGCGCAAAGAGGATTGTGGCAAAACGCCTTCGTCCATTGCCGAGGCTGATCGCGACTACGTCCTGGAGCGCAAGTATCCGAGCTTCGGCAATCTTGCGCCGCGCGATATTTCCTCACGCGCTGCGAAGGAAGTTTGCGACGAAGGCCGCGGAGTCGGGCCGGGCGGGTTGGGCGTTTATCTGGATTTCGCAGATGCGATCAAACGGCTTGGCGAAGACACGATTCGCGAACGCTACGGCAATCTTTTCGACATGTACGAAAAGATCACCGGCGAAAACGCTTACAAGACGCCGATGCGGATTTATCCCGCGGTGCATTACACGATGGGCGGGTCGTGGGTGGATTACAACCTGATGAGCAACCTGCCCGGCCTCTTCGTGCTGGGCGAAGCGAATTTCTCCGATCACGGCGCGAATCGTCTCGGCGCCAGCGCGCTCATGCAGGGTTTGGCGGACGGCTACTTCGTGCTGCCTTACACCATTGGCAATTACTTCGCGACGAGCAAGAAGGCCAAGCCCACGACGAGCCATCCCGAATTCAAGAAGGTCGAGGCGGACATCACTGCGCTCACCAAGCGGCTGTTGTCGATCAACGGCAAGCGCAGCGTCACGAGCTTCCATCGCGAACTCGGCAAGATCATGTGGGAAAAGTGCGGCATGGCGCGCACGGAAAAGGGTCTCAAGGAAGCGCTGCAATTGATTCCGAAATTGCGCGAAGATTTCTGGAAGAACGTCAAGGTGACGGGGCAGAACAATAACCTGAACGTGGACCTCGAAGCGGCTGGCCGCGTGGCTGATTTCCTGGAGTTTGGCGAATTGATGTGCCTCGACGCGTTGCAACGCAATGAATCCTGCGGCGGCCACTTCCGCTCCGAGTATCAGGAGGAAGGCGAGGCCAAGCGTGACGACGAAAATTTCTCATACGTTGCCGCGTGGGAATTCACCGGCGTTGGCAAGACACCGAATCTGCACAAGGAGTCACTCGTGTATGAAGAAGTGAAGATGAGCACGCGGAGCTACAAGTAAAGTGCCAGCAGAGACAGCCATAGTTTCCTTGGAACGAATCGAGAACGCCATTCTCTTGGTGCGCGGGCAGAAGGTTTTGCTCGACCGCGACCTCGCTGCACTCTACCGCGTCGAAACACGCGCGCTGAATCAAGCGGTGCGGCGGAACCTTGACCGGTTCCCGTCCGACTTCATGCTGAAGTTGAACCGGGAGGAGATTTCGAGCATATCACAAATTGTGACATCCTCTGCGTCACTGAAGTTTTCGAAGAACGTTCATGCTTTCACTGAGCAAGGCGTCGCAATGCTTTCGAGTGTGCTGAACAGTCCGCGGGCAATTCGAGTGAACATCGAGATCATGCGCACGTTCGTGCATCTGCGACAGATGCTCGCCAGCAACGCGCAGTTGGAGCGACGGCTGGATGATATCGAGAAGAAATGCGACGGGCAGTTCAAGCTCGTTTTCGAGGCCATCCGCCGGTTGATGACTTCGTCTGAACCGGACCAGACAGCGGAGCGGCGCGAAATGGGATACCACACATTGCGGGACTCTGACGAAGTCGTTCCGATGCCACGAAGAATCCGTCGTGTTCGATATTAAAACTTTGCCATGAAACTTACCCTACGAGTTTGGCGCCAGAAAGACCGCAACAGCGCCGGTCAGATCGTGGAATACAAAGCCGCGAACATCATCCCCGACATGTCGTTTCTCGAGATGCTCGACGTGGTGAACGAGGAACTGATCGCGAAAGGCGATGAGCCGATCGCGTTCGACTCGGATTGCCGCGAAGGCATCTGCGGGACGTGTTCGCTCGTCATCAACGGCGTTGCTCACGGCGGCCAGCGCGGTACCACCGTGTGCCAGCTTCACATGCGGCATTTCAAGGATGGCCAGACGATCACCATCGAGCCGTGGCGCGCGAATGCATTCCCGGTGTTGCGCGATCTGGTCACCGATCGCGGAGCGTTCGATCGCATCATTGCTGCGGGCGGGTTTGTTTCCGTGAACACCGGCGGATGTCCGGATGGCAACGCGATTCCTGTGCCGAAAACGGATGCGGACGCCTCGATGGACGCCGCCTCATGCATCGGTTGCGGTGCGTGCGTCGCCGCGTGCAAGAACGCGAGCGCGATGTTGTTCGTGTCCGCGAAAGTCTCCCAGCTCGCCTACCTGCCGCAGGGCAAAGCCGAGCGCGAACGCCGCGCCATCGCGATGGTTCGCCAGATGGACGCGGAAGGTTTTGGCAGTTGCACCGTCACAGGTTCGTGCGAAGCGGTTTGCCCGAAGGAAATCAGCCTCGACTTCATCGCGAAACTGAATCGCGAGTTTGGCATGGCCATTCTCAAAGGCGACGCGAAGACTCGCGACGGCGGCGGGGGCTAATTCAGAAATTCGACTCGTGCCCTGCCAACCTCACTCGCTGAGGTCGAGCGCTTTCAACATCGCCACGAAATCATCGGGCAACGGTGCTTTGAACTTCACGCGCTTGTGCGTGGCCGGATGTATGAACTCGATCGAGCGCGCATGAAGCATCTGGCGCGGCGGCTCACATCCGGTTTCCTCAGCTAACTTCGCATTCTGTCGCTTGCCGTAAGTATCGTCTCCCACCAGCGGAAAACCCAGATGCTGAAAGTGGACGCGGATCTGATGCGTGCGGCCCGTGTGCAATTGAGCTTCCACGTTTGTCGCCACCGTCCCGCGGTCCAGCACACGGTAGCTGGTCCAGGCTTCGCGACCGCCTTCGACTGCGGCCATTCGCTTGCGATGCGTGGGATGACGTGCGATCGCCGCCCGGATGTTTCCGCTGTCGCGTGGCATCTCGCCGCACACGATGGCTTGATACATTTTCGTCACGTCACGGCTGGCGAATTGTTTGGAGAGCGCCACATGCGTCGCGTCGTTCTTCGCAACCACGAGGCACCCACTCGTGTCCTTGTCCAGTCGATGAACGATCCCGGGCCGCGCCACCCCACCAATGCCGCTGAGCCCGCCGCGACAGTGATGCAGCAGCGCATTCACCACAGTACCGTTTTCGTTTCCTGCCGCAGGATGAACGACGATGCCCGGCGCTTTGTTCAGCACGAGCAGGTCGGCGTCTTCGAAAATGATGTTGAGCGGGATTTTTTCCGGCTTGGCTTCAGCGACTTTCGGTTCGGGCCAGTGAATGGAAACAACGTCACCCGCGCGCGGCGTGTGCGTGGGCTTCACCGCGATGCCGTTCACGAGAATGTGGCCTTGCTCGATGAGGCGTTGGATGGCGCCGCGCGACACGGCGGGGAAGCGTTCGCGCAGGAAAGTATCGAACCGCTCGCGAGGCAGTGACTGCTCGATGCTAAACGTTTCGTTCCGGTGCGCCATGTTGCTTCACCGTCGTGTCTTGCTGCTCGTCTTCAGCCTGGTTGCCTCCGTGCTGTTCCTTGCGCCAGGAGAGAATGAACAGCAACCCGACCCCGATGCAGATCGCGCTGTCCGCCACGTTGAACGCCGGGAACCCGATCTCTCGTCCGCTACGCGTGAACATGTGGAAGTAAAGAAAGTCGATCACATGCCCATGCATGATCCGGTCTGAAACGTTTCCGACGATGCCGCCGAAGATCAGCCCGAGCGCAATCCATCCGAGCGTGGTGCGCGAGCCGAAATATTTGCGCGCCATGAAAAGGGCGACCAGCGCCACGCCCGAGATGATGGCGAGCAGCCAGTTGAAATTGGCGAACATGCTCCAGGCCGCCCCGGGATTTTCCCAATGCACCAGCTTGAAGAAGCCCGGCAGGACGTGAACCTCGCTCTCGCGCGGCGCGGGCAGGAAGTGGATCACCGACCATTTCGTGATCTGGTCCAGGCCTGCAATGAAGGCCGCCAGCACGAGCATTTTCACGTTGTTGTCAGAGCGCAAGCGTGGGCTGTTTACGTTGTTGCCGCTGCAAACACAAACTGTTTCGCGCCCGCTGGTTCTCCGAACAAATGTTTTGTGCCATACGATTCATCTTGCCTTGGGTGCGTGCGAGACGCGCCTTGAAGCGTGTCAATCGCCCCTTCAGCCATGTCACAAACCCCATTTTTCTGGACATTTAATTAAAATCCACGGATTGGCCACCTTAGGGAGGGCGCGTGGGGAGAGAGGAGAGGGAAACAAAGGGCCAGAAGTGCAGGGTTGGTAGGGCGCGTCGCTCCGGGCGCGCCGCCAGATTGCAACCACCGCCTCATTCCAACCGTCATCATGCACCCTGGCGGCATCGCGCCGGCGGCGAAGCGGTCTGCGAGAATCGAACACCAGATTCCATCCCATCCCGCCTCGTGGAGTCGCGTTAATGAATCGATCGTCTGCTGACACTGCGCCTGCTCACCCATGGACATTCTGGCGGCGGCGTCCTGCTTCATCAACGTGGAGAAGATTTGTGCGCTGCTCTGCCCTTCTTCCACCAACTCGCGAAGTCGCGTGAAGAACGCAAAGAAGTCCGCATGCGTGACCAACGCTTTCGGGACGGTGAACCGGAACAATCCTTTCTCCGTTTGCAGATGGTGTTCAAAGACGCCGCCGACCAAGTCCACGGGATTGATCGCATCGGCGAGGTAAATCGGCAGGCGCAGTCCTTTTCCCGGTTTGAGTCGTTGCGAAAGAAAAACCACCAGCGAGGCGCGCGCGGCCAACACGGCCAGAGGGTTCAAGTCCATGCCTTGCAGTCCGGCCAGTAGTTCTTCCGCCGTGGCCGACGCGGGCGCGTGCGTGAGCCGACGACGCAGGCCTTCCAATAAAAAAGTTCCGGTGCCGCAGGTCGGGTCGGTCAAGCTGTCGCGTCGCTGCCAACCGGCTTCATTCATCACATGCGCCGCCAACCAATCCGGCGTGTAAAATTCGCCGAGTGCGTGACGCAAAGCGCGCGGCACAAACGACTGGTAAAGCCCTTTGAACAAATCGCGTGTCGAGTCGGGGCTTTTTTTGGAAACGTCGAAGTTGATGTTCGCCACGCCGGCGTTGGCAAACAACTCGCCGCTTTCCAAAACTTGCAGCCGCTCCCGAATCGGCGATGCGCTGTCACGAAGGTCTTCCGCCGCGCCTTTCAATGCCAGCGCGGCCACCAGTTTTGCGACCAGCGCGATGAAGGTGTTCAGGGCAAACAGATAGGCGGCGACGTTCGCGCCATAGTCTTCGCCGTGCGCCTCGCTTTGAGTGGATGCGGGGTTTTCCGTGTCTGAACCTGCAATATTCGCCGCCATGCGCCATCACTTCCAACACCAGCCCGATCTTCAAATCACTCCCATCGAAAAGATTCGTCTGCCGCTCAAGAGCCGCGACGAATTGCCACCCATCCTTGCCGGGCTGCAATGGATTTGGATGCATCCCACGCTCAAGGCCGAGATTTTTGCCCTGCTGGAAGCCAAAATCCTCGCCGGCAAAAAAGCCACCGGGCGCACGGGCATGGACCTCTGGCAAATTCTGGTGCTGGGCGTCGTGCGACTCGGGCTCGCTGCCGACTGGGATCGGCTGGAACATATCGCCAACTATGACACGCTCGTGCGCCAGATGCTCGGCCTGCCGGCCCTGCCGTGGGCTGACGAGTCCAAACAGTTCGGCCACCAGACCCTGCGGGACAACGTCGCCCTGCTCGACGACGAGCTGCTCCAACAAATCAACGCACGCATTGCGGCGGCGGGAAGAGAGGTGTTCGCAAAAAAGGGCGGCGCGCCCCTCGCGGCGCTTGAAGTCAAGGTGGACACCTATGTGTTGGAGACCGACGTGCATTTCCCGACCGACCTTCACCCCGTGAGATAGGCTCGGAGTCATGCCGCTACAGTGGCGGCGCTATATCTCACGGGGTGAACCTGCTCTGGGACGCGGGCCGCAAGTGCGTGGATTTGATCGTGAAGTATCGCGACCAGTTCGGCTACGCGTTGCCCCGGCTGGCGCAAGGCCAAGGATTGGCGGCGGCAACTCAAGGCGTGCGAACGCATCGCCAGCCAGGTGGTTTATCGCGGCGGACCGAACAAGGAAGTGCGGATCAAGCGCGCCGTGCGCGACTACCTGGCCGTGGGCCGTGAACTTTCCGTCAAGGTGCGGGAAAGCCTCTCCCGCCTGTGCGACCAGCCCGTGGAACTGGCCCACTGGGAAGCCCTCGAATACTTCCACCGGATGCTGGACAAACATCTGGACCTGGTCCAACGCCGGCTGCTGCAGGAAGAAATCATTCCCGCGCACGAGAAAGTATTTTCCCTCTTCGAACCGCACACGGAATGGCTCCAGAAAGGCAAGCAGCGCCCGAACGTGGAACTGGGCCATCGCCTTTTGATCGCGACCGACCAGAACCAATTGATCCAAAACTACGACGTGGCGGCGGGCGTGGCCGACGTGGACCGAAGTGTGCCGGTGGCCGACCGGCTGCTGGGAAGATATGGCGCGGGCAGCGTGGCCAGCCTGAGTTTCGACAAAGGCTTCACGCGGACCGAAGACCGGGAACTGTTGAGTTTGTATGTGCCGACGGTAGTGATGCCCAAGCGCGGGAAGAAGAACGCGGCGGAAACGGAGCGCGAAAGTGAAAAGCCATTTGTGGCGTTACGGAAACAACACAGCGCGGTGGAGAGCGAGATTAACAGTTTGGAACATCACGGCTTGAACCGCTGCCTGGACATGGGGATCAAAGGATACCTGCGCTCAGAACGGCGGCGGTTTGTTCGAGGGTGGCCCCGAAGAGGGCCGGCAGAAGCACCGCCTGACATTGGCGCAAGGACTCGACCGAGGTCGAGCTTGCGGCGGTCAGTTGCGCCCGCTTGACGACGAGTGGATCGATCCGACGTGGTCTTGCCATGTCCGAATTCTACCACTGTTCATCTCATCTTGACAGCGCATTAGAATAAGCGCCTCCACCGTTCCCAAGTTCAGCGCCATCGTTGGCCCGCGCGCCGTTTCTCCGCAGTCGAGTTCCCGCCTTCGGAAATCCGAAGCCTTTCTACACCGTTGCGCGCAACACTCCTGCATCCACACGCACGGCGGCGCCGTTCGTCGCGCTGGCGAGCGGCGAGCAGAGGTAGGCCACCATGCTGGCGACTTCATCCACGGTTGCAAAGCGTTGGAGCAACGACGTGGGGCGCACGCTGCGGAAGAATTCCTTCTCGAACTCAGCGGGCGTTTGTTTCGACTGCGAGGCGAGCGCGCCTACAAAGTCGGTCACGCCTTCCGAAGCGGTGGGGCCGGGCAGGACGGCGTTCACGGTGATGGCAGTGCCTTTCGTGAGTTGCGCGATGCCGTTGACCAGCGCGAGTTCCGCCGCCTTGGTCATGCCGTAGTGAATCATCTCTTCGAGAATTTGGACGCCGCTCTCGGACGAAATGAAGACGACGCGGCCCCAATTGCTCTTGAGCATCGCGGGCAGATACGCGCGCGTGAGTCGCACGCCAGACATAACGTTCACCTGGAAGAAGCGTTCCCAATCCGCATCGGGAATTTCCGTGAATGCCTTCGGTTCAAAGATGCCGGCGTTGTTCACGAGGATGTACACGCTCGGCACCTGCTTGAACAACGCATCGCAACCGGCAGCCGTCGAAACATCCGCCGCCACGCCGCGGGCGCGCGGGCCAATCTTTCCCGCCGCAGCTTTGGTTGAAGCGTCGCTGCGCCCATTCACGATCACATTCGCACCCTCCTGCGCCAGCCACCGCGCGATGGCGAAGCCGATTCCCTTAGTTGATCCCGTCACGAGTGCCGTCTTGTTTTCCAGTTGAAGATTCATAATGCGTTCCTCTTTCACGTCCATCATCCATCGTGGATTCTTTGGAAACAAGACGTGGAACATGAAGCCGCGGTACTGTGGCCCGAGGTCCGATTTCTCCGCAGCTCCCCGCGTTCGGAACGAACACGCGATCAAGCGATCACGGATCGAATTTCGATGAGGCCGTAATCCGGCCACTTGCCGTCTTTCTTCTTCTCCTGGCCTTTGGCTTTGGCGAGCACGAGACGAGTTCCGTCTGAAGTGAATAACGCGTCCGTGACACGATGCTTTGCGTCGAGTGAGTAGATGTTCTTGCCCGTCGCCGTGTCGAAGAAGGCGAGGTTCCACTTGCCTTGGAAGAGCCGGCCGGCCATCGCGAAAAACTTCTTCGATGGATGAAACGCGAGCGCTTCCATCAACCCCTGCCCGCTTTCGCCTTCGTGGGTGCGGTCGAGTTCTTTGCCCTCGCGCCAGTTGAGTCGAACCCAGCGTTGCACGCCGTTGCCCGCCATTGGATCGCGCATCGGTCCGAAGCCGCAGACGTAAAGTTCCTCACCATCCGGGCTGAACATCATCGAGAAGACACCGCCGAGAAAATGATGGCTCTTGATCACGCCCCAGCTCGTGAGGTCGTCGGTCTTCCACTGTGAAACCTGTTTGCCGCTGGCGATGTTCCACACGCGCACTTCGCCCATGAGATTTCCTGCCGCAACATGTTGCCCGTCCGGCGTGAGCGCGACTGCTTGCGTGGGCGGAATGTGCGGGAACTTCGCGCGCAATGCGCCGGTCTTCGCGTCGAAAACTTTTACGGACGGCTCGCGCTCCGGTGCGGGTTCATATTTGTAGCCACCCGCTTCGTAGCGGCCTGTGACCGAAGCGATCAACGAACCGTCGCGACTCACGTCCATGTCCCACGACCAGAAGTCGTGCGCCTTCACGCTGCGGATCGTTTTGCGTTTCTCGGTGTCGTGCCACTGCAACACGCCATCGTAGCCGGCGGAGATCAGCGTCTTTCCATCCGGCAACAACGTCACGCCGCTCGCGTAGCTCTCGTGCGTGCCAATCAATTCATGTTTGCCGGACGCAACATCGACCGTGAAGACGCCGCCATCCTGACACGCGGCGAAAAGAGTTTTTCCATCCGGCGTCGCGTCGATCGCAAGCACCGCAGCCGGGAACGAAATCTCCTTCACCTTCTCGGTGCTCGGCGCTTTTGGCTCAGGTTGTTTTGCGTCGTCGGCCATGTAGATGAATCACGCCAGAATCGCGCGAATCGGTTCCGCCTTCTCCTCGACGCGATGAAACGTCGGCAAATCCGGCAAGTCGTACGTCGCGTACGGATCGATACCGAGCGCGGTAAAAATCGTCGCGAACAAATTCTTCTCGTTGAACGGCTTCTCCGCCACATCCACGCCGTCTTCGTCCGTGGCGCCAACAACCACGCCGCGTTTGATGCCGCAGCCCGCCATCACGAGGCTCCACGCGTTCGGATAATGATCACGGCCACGCGCGGCGTTCATCCACGGCGTGCGGCCGAACTCGCCCATCGCGATCACGAGAGTGCTGTCGAGCAGACCGCGCTCTTCGAGATCAGTGATGAGATTGAAAATGATGCGATCCATCTCCGGCACGAGCAGTTGATAAATCTCGTTGTGGAACACGTGGCTGTCCCACGGCATTCCGTTCGCGACCATCACGAAGGGGGCGCCGTTCTCGACGAGATGCCGCGCCTGCAACGTGTGCAATCCAAACGCCGCCGGGCCGTAACGCTCTCGATCGCGCACAGGAAGTTTTTCCAGATCGAACAAGTGGGCGCAGCTCATCAATCCCTTCACGCGCTCGAAGACCGCATTCTGCGAAGCCGCCGCCGCACTGCGACGTTCGTTCTCGAATTTCTTCGTGAGAAATCCGCGTAACGCGTTGCGCGCCTCATGATCTTCCGCCGAGATGTCCGCGAGCCGCGCCACGTTTTCGATTTTGTATTCGCCGCCCACGCGCACCGGACCGTATTGCGCGCCAAGCCAGCCGGCCCAATTGCTCGCTTTGAATTCCTTGAACTCGTTGCCCTCGGGACACGGATCGAACAGGACGAAATTCGGAATCGGATTGTCGAGATGCCCGAGTTGCTGCGCGAGAACGGAACCCAACGTCGGACGAATGAAGGGCGGTCGCGGATCAGCGCCGCGATTCAGCAAGTTGATTCCTTGCAGATGTTCGCTCTGCGTCGTCTTCATCGAGCGCACGATCGCCAGCTTGTCCGCGATGCTCGCGCACTTCGGCATCAGCGCGCCGAAATGGACGCCTGGCAGTTTCGTTTTGATGCTGCCGAACGGTCCCGCGGTTGGGCGGCCCGGTTTTGGATCCCACGTCTCGAACTGGCTCGGTGCGCCACAAAGCCACAACAGGATGCAGCGCTTCTCGGTCTTCTTCGCCTGCTCCGCAAAAGCCGGCAGCGAAAACAATCCGCCCCAACTGAGGAGCGACAACGCACCAGCGCCCGCGACGCCTTGCAAGAACTTGCGCCGATGCAGCGTGTGATCAGCGCCGCCGCAGTGCGGATCGGGCAAGTTGGAAAACGAGTCGCGCATCAATGGTTCACCTGGAATTCCGCGCCCGTGAGCGTGGCCCAGAGCAATTGCCTCACCCCAGCCTCTGGTGAGCGCCTGGCGAGATAGCCCACGCACTCGCGCAATTCATCGCGCTCAGGCGGGCGCCCGAAAACAGTCACGAATGCCTCGCGCACTCGCGCTTCGTTCGAAGGCAGCGCCAGCAGTCTTGATGAAAGATTTCCCGCGCGCGGCGCCAGCAATTCATCGAGCAGTGGTGAGTTGGCGAAGAACATCGCTTGCTGAAGCGTCGCGTTGTAATCCGGGGGGAACAGGTCGGGAAATTGTTTTACGAAGGCGCGACGCAATTCCTTTTCGGAATGACCGGCGATCTTGCCGTCGTTGTCCGCCGTGTTCGCCGTCGCCACGAGCAGCGATTGAAAGAGCTGTTCCGCGGAGAGCGGCTTGTCGAGCGCGCGCGCGAATGTTTCCGGCTGCGCTGGCTTCCCGTCCTTGGTCTTCACCGGTCTGGCTTCCAGTTGATACGCGCGCGTGTTGCAAATCGTTCTCACGAGTCGCTTCACGTCGTGACCGCTGCGCTCGAAATCGCGCGCGAGCCAATCGAGCAACTCGGGCTGACTCGGGGCGTGTTTGGAATCCATCATGTCCACCGGATGCACGATGCCGCGTCCGAACAGCATCGCCCAAACACGATTCACCATCGCTCGCGCGAGCAGTGGATTGTCCTTCGTCATCGCATCAGCGAACGCGGCGCGACGAGAAAATTTTGGCACGGCGGGTCCGTCAATTTTCGCAGGACGTTCACGCTTGCGGCGGGGCGGATCATTGGTCGCCGTATCGGCGGCTTTCGGCGGCGGCGCTGAGAGATAAAGATCGGGCGAATCCGTTTCCTTGTCTCCGTCTTTAGGCCAGCGCTCTTCGACGCGGCGTCCATTGAAGAATGTGAGTTCCGCGCGCTGCGATTCCTTCTTCAAATTCGCGAAGCTAACGAAACCACCGATCGCCGACTCCGTGAGCGCAGGGCCATTCGGCGTATCCACGTTCTTGCTCCGATTGAACGCCGCGACCGTGCCCCAGTAATGCGCCTGCTTGATCTCGCGCGCGATCATGTGGTCGTGACATTGCGCGCACTTGATCTGCAAACCGTACACGACCGGCGCGATCGATTCAGCAATCGCCTGTGGATTGTTCTCGCGCTCGTAAAGAAACCAGATCGCGCCGCGATCGTTCGTTCCTTGCGGACGAGCCACGATCAATTCGCGCACGACTTCGTTCCACGGCCGATTCTGCCGAAAGGCGTCATCCAGGTACGCGAACCACTTCTCGCTCTCGCGACGATCCACGAACTTCGGCTCCGGCCGATTCATCAACACGGTGTCGAACACTTCGCGCATGTGGCGCGCGTAATCGTCACTCGCGAGCAGCGTGTCGATGAGGCGAGCGCGCTTGTCACGACCGCGATCCTTCACGAATGCCTGCAACTCGTTCGTGCTTGCCGGCCGCGAGGTGCGCATCCTGCGGAAATGGGGCACATGGCAAACTTGGCTGCACGACACCGCGATCGTATCGGGTCCGGACCGTCACTACATCATCGTCGCGTTGACGAACCATCCGCGCGGCGATGATTACCTCGTGAAGCTCGCCCAATCGGTGGACGATCTCTTCAAATCAACTGGTAACCGTGCCAGACGTTCCTAGTTAACCACACCGCAAGAAGTGCCGATAAAACGAGGGTGCAGTGGCTGTTTGGCTCCCAACTTAAATCCAAAGACCCAGAGCGACGGATCGACGCGATCGAGCAACTGGTCTCGCAACGCGACGATCGGACGCGCGCGTCCGTCTATTCCATGCTCTCGGATCGCGTGGCGGAAGTGCGCGTGGCCGCGGTCAAGGTGATGTCGCAGTGGCAGGATGATTTCGGCATGCGCGCTCTCGCGGCGGCGCTGCGTGACCCCGCCCCGTCCGTGCGCGAAACAGCCATCGTGGGACTAAGGTCCCTGTACCATGCCAGCACGATCCCGACAATCACGCCGATGCTCTGCGACGTGAACTCGCGGGTTCGCACGACTGCGGCGCGCACGTTGGAAGCGCTTCGTTGGACTCCGGAGAACGACGCGCAACGCGCGTTGTTGTTGATCGCCTCGGGAAAATATTCAAAGGCCGCGGCGATGGGAACGGTGGCGATCGAAATGTTGCTGGCACTGCTCGACGATGAATCGGCGACGGTGCGGCGTGATGTCGCTGAAACCATTGCCGCCTTTCCGCAAAAACGCGTTGCGGCCGCGCTTCAGAAACTGATCAAGGATCCCGAGGCCGGTGTCCGGATGGCAGCTCTGTCGAGCCTGGGGAAACTCAATGAATTCGCCGACACGACGTTGATTGCCGGGGTGCTGCAGGACGTGGACAAGAACGTCCGCATCGCCGCGATTGAAGCGTTGGGCGCATCCCGATCCGTTGAACACGTCCCGCTCCTGACACGGTGCTTGAAGGATGCGCAATGGAATGTGCGCACGGCTGCGGCCATGGCGCTCGCACGCACAGGCGCGGCGTCGGTGATACCCGCTCTTGTTGAATTATTGAACGACGAGGATCCCGATGTGCGTTGCGCAGCGATCGAGGCTCTCGGCGTGTTGCGCAGCGATGCCTCCATCGAAGCGCTCGTCATGACACAGCTTGATCCCGAGAGCGGCGTGCGTGTCACGGCGTTGAAGGCGTTGTCGCGCATCAATATGCGATGGCACCAGACGCCGGAAGCGCAGCGAACGATGCCGGTGCTCAAACGGGCCATGCAGAGCGAAAACTATTGGGTCCGCCACGTGGCCGGCGATCTGATGGCGAAGATCTTCAACATCCAGCAGTTCAGTGACGCGGTGAACGTGCATGACCTTCAGGCGCAGTCGCGCGCCCGCGCGCTGGACGTGCTGGTGCCGGCGCTCTGGGACGAAGACGCTTTGCTGCGCGGCGCGGCAGCCGAGGCGCTGGGACGCTTGCGCGAAAAGCGCGCGGCAGATGCGCTGACAGCGCGCCTTCGCGACGCTCATGAGTGGGTGCGTCAGGTGGCCCAGGCTTCATTGCAACAACTGGAAACGGCGTCCGCGAAAGCAGCGACCGATTGGGCCTCGGCCGCACCGTAGAATCTGGCCGCAACTCGTGGCCTCGAATACGCAATGGGATGCTTGCGGCACAGCAGGTGTTCAGTCGTAATACGGGGCTAAGAAAATGAGCGTTGCTCGCAAAACGGTGTTGCTGGTCGATGACGACGCGCAGTTCCTCGATATCCTGCAGTCGCTCGCGCAATCGGCCAACGGCGAAACGTGGACTGTCCTCGCGGCAGAAACCACGGCGCTCGCGCTCGAGAAGCTGCAGTCAAACCAGGTTGATCTCATCGTCGTGGATTTGCGCATGCCCGTCGTGGATGGAGTGCAGTTTCTCCAGCTCATCCGGAACAAATATCCGCATCTCAAAAAAATAATTCTGAGCGGACACCTTGATGGCAGCTCGCGCTCGGCAGCCACGAAGGCGGGCGCTGAACTCGTGCTCGAAAAACCAATCACACCCGAGGGCTTTCAAAATGTGCTGGCCGCGCTCGGTGAATTGTTGCGCTGGCAGAACGAGGAGGGTTTCCGCGGCGTGTTGCGGCGCGTCGGCATTGAAGACGTGATCCAGATGGAGTGCCTGAACCGCGCCTCGCTCGTACTTGAAGTGAAATCTCCGGCGGTTCGCGGAAAGATTTTCCTCCGCAAGGGCGAGTTGCTTCACGCCGAATGCGACGGGGCGAGCGGCGAGGCGGCGCTGCAACAGTTGTTGTCATTGGCAGGCGGAGAATTTCATCACGCCGCATACGTCGAGCCGCCCATGCGCACGCTGCAAGGCTCGTGGGAATTCCTCGTCATGGAAGCGATGCGGAAACGCGACGAAGCTTCCGGCGAGAAAACGACGACCGATCCAGCGCGCGCTGTGGAAAACGTGCCCGCAGCGCCGTTGCCCGGCGTGACGGAAATGGTCGTATGCGGACAGGACGGCGAGGTGCTCCACTCCTGGCAATCGGGCGACGCCGCCCGGCGATCCGCTGCGTTGACGTTGCTTTCGCAGTCCGCGCAGCGGCTTGCCAGCGTGCTGCCGGCGGGAGCCCTGGAGCGTGTGGAATTTTTCGGGCGGCCCGAGCGCGTGGTCGCTCGCTTCAGCGAACAAGGCGCCATCTTCGTGCGCGGTACAACGGGACCGGAATGAGCGCGAGCTCCAGCGAGACCTTGATTTCCTGGATCGAAGGGACGTTTCCCATGGGCGAAGCGCTGGCGATCGGCGGGCAACTCGCAGGCGGTCTGCCGTTTCATCACGGTGCGACGGCTGAGTTCACCGGATGCATGGACGCGGAATTGTGGAGTGCGCTGGGCGAAGCACTCAACGACGTCGCGACACTGGACTGTGACGCGAGCCGCTCGGCCTGGGTTTTTGAAAACACCATTCTTTGGATCGCCACGCGCCCGGATGGCGGCTGGATCGGCGTCTTCACTCCACGCGACCTTTCGGCTGAAGCACGCGGGACGTTGCAGACGCGGCTCGAACAATTCGTCGCGCTGACTTGAGCGCGGCAAAAACATTGCGGCGTCGGAGCCAATTCCTAACCTTCGCCGCATGGCCACCATTGCAGTCCTCGGAACGATGGACACCAAAGGCGACGAACACGCGTTCGTCGCTGAATTGATTCGCGCGCGCGGACACAAAACGCTGATCGTGGATGTCGGCACACTGGACGCGCCGAAGCTCAAGCCGGACGTGACGCGCGATGAAGTCGCCCGCGCCGGCGGAGCCGATTTCGCACGCCTGACGGCCCGGCGCGATCGCGGGGAATGCGTCGCTGTGATGTCCAAAGGCGCCCCGGTGATTCTGTCGCGCCTGGTATCCGAAAAGAAAATCGACGGCGTGATTTCTCTCGGTGGTGGCGGCGGCACGGCGATTGCCACGGCGGCAATGCGCGCGCTCCCGATCGGTTTTCCCACGCTGATGGTTTCAACACTCGCGAGCGGCAACACGAGCCAGTACGTCGGTGTGAAGGACATCGTCATGATGCCAAGCATCGTGGACGTGGCGGGTATCAATCGCATCTCACGGCAGATCCTCACGCGTGCGGCGGGAGCAATTTGCGGCATGGTCGAATTCTCTCCGACCGCGCCAGACCGGCATTCCGGCGGAGTGGACAAACCGGTCATTGTCGCCAGTCAGTTTGGAAACACGACGGAGTGCGTTAATGAGGCGCGCGGAATTTTGGAGCGGGAAGGTTATGAAGTCGTGATCTTCGCCGCCGTCGGCACGGGCGGGCGCACGATGGAGTCGCTCGTCGAAGCCGGGCTCGTCACCGGCGTGCTCGATATCACCACCACGGAATGGGCGGATGAATTGGTGGGTGGTGTTTTGGGCGCTGGTCCGAATCGCCTCGACGCTGCGGCGAAGTACGGCGTGCCTGCGATTGTAACGCCCGGTTGCCTCGACATGGTGAACTTCGGCCCGCCGGAAACCGTGCCCGCGAAATTCAAGGGCCGCCGCTTCTATCAACACAACCCGCAAGTCACCTTGATGCGCACCACGCCGGACGAGTGCCGTCGCCTTGGCGAGATCATCGCGGAGAAGCTCAACGTCTCCATCGCGCCGGTCACCGTGCTGATTCCGTTGCAAGGCATCAGCGTGATCAGCGCGGCGGGGCAGCCGTTCCATGACGCTGAAGCTGACCGTGCGTTGTTCGAGACGCTCAAGACCAAGCTTCGCAAAGACATCGAAGTGCGCGAACTCGACTGCAACATCAACGATGCGCCGTTTGCTGAAGGATGCGTGCAGGCGCTGTTGAAGAACATTGCGGCGCGAAAAGGCTGATCTCAAACTCCAGCCATGAACACGGAGACCATCTTGTCGCGCGGAGGATTTCTCACGACCGCTTTTGCGCTTCTAGTCTCCACCCATTTCTTGACTGCTGCCGACGACGCCTGGCCGCAACACGGCGACTACGTCATCAAGAATTTCCGCTTCACCTCCGGCGAGACATTGCCCGAGATGCGAGTTCATTACGTCACGGTCGGCACGCCACAGCGGGACGAGAAAGGAGTTGTTCGCAACGCAGTCCTGATACTTCACGGCACGACCGGCAGCAGCGCGCAATTTCTCGGCACGAATTTCGCCGGCACGCTGTTCGGCAAAGGCCAGGCGCTCGATGCGTCACGCTACTTCATCGTGCTGCGCGACGGGATAGGCCACGGCAAGTCGAGCAAGCCGAGCGATGGTTTGCGCGCGAAGTTTCCTCACTACCGTTATCGCGACATGGTGGAGGCGGACTATCGCCTGCTCACCGAAGGTCTCGGTGTAAGTCACCTGCGTCTCGTCATGGGCACTTCGATGGGCGGCATGCACACGTGGGTTTGGGGCGAGGCGCATCCGGATTTCATGGACGCGCTGATGCCGCTGGCGTGTCTGCCCACGGAAATCTCGGGACGCAATCGCGTCTGGCGCCGGATGATCATTGATTCCATCCGCGGCGATCCGGGCTGGGAAAACGGCGATTACAAAACCCAGCCGAACGGCACGCGTGTTGCGCATGAGGTGCTGTATTACATTGGGAGCAATCCGCTTCAGCGCTTGAAGGAAGCGCCCACGCTCAAACGCGCTGACGCAAAGCTCGACGAATTCGTCGATGCCGGAATGAAACGGCTCGACGCCAACGACGTGCTCTACGCGCTCGAAGCGTCAGAAGATTACAATCACGCCCCCGCGCTCGAAACGATCAAGGCCCGCGTGCTCGCCGTGAACTTCGCGGACGATCTGATCAACCCGCCCGAGCTTGGCGTTTTCGAACGTGAGATCAAACGTGTGAAGCATGGGAAAGCCGTGATGATTCCCGAGAGCGAGAACACGCGCGGCCACGGCACTCACACGATCGCCGCGATCTGGCAGAAGCATCTCGCGTGGCTGCTGAAGAAGACGGAGACGTGAAAATTACGGTGGCGTGCGCCGCAGTTTACACCGCGAGGCGCTCGTAAAACTCGCCCAACGGAATCTCGATGCCGAGTTCGGATAGACGCAGCAGAGTTTCCCGACCTCTCAAGACTTCGCCGCCACCCTCGCGCTTGCGCACCGTAACCTGCATCTTGTCCTGCTCGACGAGCACATAGCTTGCGAGGCTCGGCAGCTTCCAATAGACCAGCGCCTTCTCACCTTCATCAATGCGGCGCGTGGATTCGGAGAGCACTTCAAAGATGACGGCAGGCGTGTCTGTCCAATGACGGTGCGGAGCAAGCCCGGTGCGGTCGCAAACAACCATCACATCGGGGTAGTAGAAATGAACGTGCTCATCCGCTTGCACGCGCACTTTGAAGTCAGAGCCGAACGTTTGGCATTGTTTACCGCGCAGACGCGAGTGTAGTGAACTCAGGATATTTATCGCGATCGTATTATGCTCGTACCCAGCGCCGACCATCGCGTGCGCCACGCCCGCCACGAACTCATGCTTCACGTCGCTCGACACTTCGCCACGGAGAAAATCCTCCTCGGACAGCAACGCTTCTTTGACTGAAATGGCCGACACGCGCCGAGCTTACGCGGCACCGAACATTCTTTCCACTCAGGCGAAGGTCACTTCTTGCCAAACTTCTTCGCCGCGGACGATTTCAACTTCTTGAACTCGCGCGTGAGGTTCGTGAGCGACGCTTCCACTCCCATGCGTTCGAGCGAGCTGGCGCCGACGAAGCCGACCGCGTCGGTGTTCTTGATGACCTTGTCCGCGTCTTCCGGCGTGTTAATCGGGCCGCCGTGGCAGAGGAAGAAAATGTCCTTACGCACGCGGCTCGCGGCATCAATGATTTCTTGCGTGCGCTTGATCGTGAAGTCCCACGACACGACCGCCTTTTTCACGCCGATGCTCCCGCCGACAGTGGTGCCCACGTGGGCGATGATTGCATCCGCGCCGGCCTTCGCCATTTCAACCGCTTCTTCCGTCGACCCGACATAGACGATCGAGAACAAATCCATGCGCCGGGCGAGCGCGATCATTTCGTATTCCTTCGTCACGCTCATGCCAGTCTCTTCCAGCACGCCGCGGAAATGGCCGTCCACAATTGTGTGCGTGGGGAAATTGTTCACACCACTGAAGCCCATCTCCTTCACCTTACCGAGCCAGTGCCACATGCGACGACGCGGATCAGTGGCATGGACACCGCAGATCACCGGCACTTCCTCGACGACTGGCAACACTTCGTACTCGCCGATCTCCATGGCGATGGCGTTGGCGTCGCCGTAAGCCATCAGCCCGCAAGTCGAGCCGTGGCCCATCATGCGGAAGCGGCCGGAGTTGTAGATGATGATCAGGTCGGCGCCGCCCTTCTCGATGAACTTGGCGCTGATGCCGGTCCCTGCGCCGGCGGCGATGATTGCGTCGCCCTTCTTCAGCGTGTCCATCAGGCGCTCGCGCACTTCTTTGCGGGTGTACGGGTTTCCTATTCCAGTCCACGGATTCGGCATAAGTCGAGTTGTTGCGTTAAAGTGAGCCGCAAGTTTTCAGGAGGAGGACACGTGAATGCAATCGAAGAAAACACCGGATAACGTGGCGAGTTGTATTGCCACACCGGGCCGCAGACCGCGCGGACATCGCTGTGCGAAGTCTGGCCGGAAGCGAACGGGCGACAGCGCACGCCAAAGCGCAGGCGGAAGAATACACGGGGCTGCTCGCCAACGAAGAAGGCCGTCCGGTCAGTGATTGCATCACTCAGCCCAGGGTTGCGCGTCCGGCGCGCTACTCTGGGTGTGCGCCCACCGACATCATCAACCCTGAAGGGGTTGCATCACCGCGCCGCGATCCAACCCCTTCAGGGTTGATGATTTCTCCGCGCCCCTGAACCAGCGTAGCGACTCGGCGTCGCAACTCTGGGCTGAGTGATTCGAATCCCGTTGGGATTTATTCCGCCAGCGCGGCGAAGTGGTGAGTCATGACAAGGGTTGAAACCCACGGCTACTTTCATTCATCGCTCACGCGATGCGGGTCCACTGTGCTTCGCACTTCGCCTTTGTGAAGTTGCGTGACCAACTTTTGCCCCACCTTTGCTTTGCTCGCATCGCGCAGCACCTTTCCCGTCTTCGCATCACGCGTCACTGAGAAGCCGCGCTCCAACACGTTCATCGGCGACAACAGGCGCAATCGCTCTCGCGCCACCAGCAGCCGTTGTTGGCGCACGAACAGCGCGTGCTCCGCGTTTTCCTGCAAGCGCCGCGCAATGTCCTCCAGCAACTCGCGCCGAAGCGGTATGGCCCTCGATGGTCGCAACCTCGCAAGCCGTTGCTGCAAACCGGCCAGCCTGTCGCGATGCCCGTTCCATCCACGCTTGGTGCAGCGCAGCATCGAGCCATAAAGATCATCGAGGCGTTGCAGCCGTTCGTTCAAACGACGCTTCGGATGCGCCCGCGCCAGACGTGCCGCCAATCGCGATACCGCGTCGCGCTCACCGCTCACACGTTCCTTCGCCAATTCGATCAATTGCGACCGCGCCGCCACGAGCCATTGCTGGCGACGCCACATTCCTTCCGTCAGCAACTCGGCGGCGGCACTCGGTGTCGCGGCACGCAGGTCCGCGACAAAATCGCTGATCGTGAAATCAATTTCGTGGCCGACGGCCGAGATCACCGGCACCTGCGATTGGAAGATCGCACGCGCGACGGCTTCCTCATTGAACGCCCACAGATCCTCCAGGCTGCCACCGCCGCGCGTGACAAGGATGGCATCGAGTTGGTTGCCGCGCGCGTGCCACTCGTTCAACAAGCGGATCGCGTCGGCAATTTCGTCGTGCGCCCCCTGCCCTTGCACGCGACAGGACGCGAGCACGACTTGGAGACTCGGCTGGCGACGTTCGATCACATGGAGCACATCGCGAATTGCTGCGCCGGTCGGTGACGTCACAAGACCGATGCGATACACGCATTCAGGAATCGGGCGCTTCCGCTCGGTGGCGAACAACCCCTCCGCATTCAGCTTTTGCTTCAGCCGTTCAAACGCCGCTTGCAGCGCGCCAACGCCCTCGAGTTCCACTTCGCGCACCAGCAACTGGTATTGTCCGCGCGCGTCGTAAACCGTCATGTCACCGTGCAACACAACTTTCTGCCCGTCCTTCAGTAAGTGCCGCGTGCCGCGCGCTTCGTCGCGAAAGCAAACGCACGAGAGCTGTGCATTCGCATCCTTCACCGAGAAATAGAGATGGCCGGAACTCTGCGCGCGAAGATTCGTCACCTCGCCCGTCACCCAAACGGCGCCGATCCGTTCCTCGATTAAACGACGAACCGTGCTCGTCACTTCCGTCACCGAAAACACGCGACGCAGTTCCGCCGTTGGAAACAATTCCCCGCCGAAGTCCCACTGCGATTTGATTTTCCCAGCCATGTCAGGTTTGAGCCGTTTCGACGAGCGGCTCAGAGACACGTTGAATGCTCACGGCTTTTCCGCTCGTGTCATTGATCTCGATGATCACGCCTTGCAACAACACACGCTCTTTCGCGACATCGAAACGCTGCGGCATGTTCGTCATGAAGCGTTTGATGATCGGTTCGATCTCGCGACCGAGCACGCTCTCGTGCGCACCGGTAAATCCCGCATCGCACAGAAACGCCGTGCCGCCGGGAAAGATTTGTTCATCCGCTGTTTGGACATGTGTGTGTGTCCCGACGACTGCGCTTACTTTTCCGTCCAGCATTCGTGCCAGCGCGATCTTCTCGGACGTCGCTTCGGCGTGCATGTCGATGAAGATGATGTTCGTCCGCTGCCGCAAATAATCCACTTCCGTGAGCGCCACAGAAAATGGATTTTCCAGGTCGGCCATGAATGTGCGGCCCTGTAGGTTTAGCACCGCGACCGGCGGGCAGCCGGTCCGATCGAACACTGCGCTGCCGTGACCGGGCGTGCCGTGCGGATAATTTCGCGGGCGCAAGAATCGCGGTTCGTTGGCGAGGAGCACCATCACTTCCTTCTGGTCCCAAAGGTGATCGCCGCTCGTGATCGCATCGACGCCCGCCGCGAACAGTTCATTGGCCGTTGTAACCGTGATGCCCGATCCGCCCGCCGAATTCTCTCCGTTGGCAATGACAAGCGAAAGGCCGTGTTGGGCACGAAGTTTCGGGACGAGTTGCGCAACCGCTTTTCGGCCGGGGGAGCCGACGACATCTCCGATGAACAGAATCTTCACGCGCGCGAGGTTAAAGCGGAGCGGCGATTTGTCGAAGCGCCAATTGCGTGCATCCCGTTAAGCGACTACTTCGCCGAGCCTGCGCGATACTGAATCACACGCACAGCTTCCAGCGTGACCAATCCGTCCTGAACCATTTCATTCAAGTGCGGGAGGAAGGCGTTGATCTTCTCTTCGCTGTCCACGATCTCGATCACAAGAGGGAGGTCCGAAGAGAGCCGGAGAATTTTCGCGGTGTGCAAACGACTGTTCGCGCCGAAACCCATGTTGCCACGCAGCACCGTCGCGCCAGCCATCCCGATCTCGCGCGCCTTGAGCACAATGGCTTCGTAGAGCGGCTGATGCTGCCACTTGTCGCTTTCACCGATGAAGATGCGCAGAAGTTTGCCGTGTTCGGGAATTTTCATTTCAGCGATTGATCCATTGTCCCGTTGCCCAGCCCAGCCACACACCAACCAGGCAGACCACAACGGAAAGCGCGATGTTGCCGAGCGCGTAAAGCCATTCGCCATCCTGCAACAGGTTCAAAGTCGCGAGACTGAACGAAGAGAATGTGGTGTAGCCGCCGCAGATTCCGATCATCAGGAACTGCACGGCAAACGTGCGCGCCTGCGGGTGAATACGTCCCTGGTCGCCCGCCAGCACCGCGATCACACCGATGATGAACGAGCCGGTGACGTTCACGACGAGCGTGTTCCATGGAAATATTTTTCCGAGCCGCTCCGCGACAAGTCCCGAAATCCAGAACCGCGCCACGCTTCCGAGCGCGCCGCCCGCCGCGATCCAAAGATAAGTGCGAAGTGCTTCCGGCATGACCGCGTCACCACTATCAGAGTTGCCCTGCATCGGAAACTCCGTTTTGCGTTGCTGCGATGTTTTATCGCCAGCAGGGAACAAATGTCTCGACCTGGAAACGGTTCTGTGACAATCAATCGCCATCCCAATCCAAGCGGCAACGCAAGCGCTTTTACCCGCACGGATTGTGCTCCCATGGGCCAACGGTCCAGAAATCGTCGTGCATCCGGTGCAGTCGGGACGCTGCCTCGTCCAACTGTCAAAGCATCCGTGTCGCCTCGTTCGGCGCGCCCCCATGGCGTAACCTCCTCGTGGCCAAGGCGACTCGCAGCGATGATCGTTGTGCCGCTCGCTGTTCTGCTGTTGCTCGAAGGATCACTCCGACTGTTTCGCTTCGGCTATCCGACCGGTTTCTTCATTTCCGCCGGCAGTGGAATGCGGACGACGAATCCGAAATTCGGCTGGCAGTTTCATTCGCGCCAAAGCGCTTCCACACCGACGCCGACGCTGCTCGCAAATGCAAAGCCACCGGGCACGAAGCGCGTGTTCGTCCTGGGAGAATCTGCGGCGGCCGGAACGCCTGATCCTGCATTCAGCTTCTCGCGGATGCTGGACCAGATGTTGCAGCAGGAATTTCCGGGCCAGCGCGTGGAAGTCATCAACGCCGCGATGCGTGGAATCGATTCCCACATCATCCGCCAGATAGCTGATGAGTGTGCCAGCCTTTCACCCGACCTGTTCATCGTCTACATGGGCAACAACGACATGGTCGGGTTGCACTCGCCCGCACCCGGCGAGGTAAGCTGGCTCAAGCGACCCTCCTTGATTCAGTTCGAGCACTCAGTCAGGCGACTGAAGCTCTCACAACTCGTCGAGGCGGCCGTCCGGCGAGTAATGCCAACGGGCAAAGCGCGGAAGCAGGACATGGAAGACCTGCGCCAGCAGTGCCTGGCGTTTGACGATCCGCAGCGCGATTTCGCCTATCGCAACTACCGCAATAACTTCGAAAGCATCGTCGAAACCGCCAATCGCGCGGGCGCGAGCACGATCATCTGTTCCGTCGCAGTGAATTTGCGCGATATGCCGCCGCTGGAATCCTTGCATCGTCGCGACCTGTCCGCCGCGCAGCTTGGGGAATGGAGTCAACATTACGAGGCAGGTGTGAAAGCCGAGGGGAACCGGCATTACGAGGCTGCCCTAAAGACCTTTCGCGATGCGGCGCAGATCGACGACCACCACGCTGAATTGCTTTATCGAATCGCCCGTTGCGAGGAAGCGCTCGGCAATCGCAACGCAGCGCAGAAGCACTACAGCGCTGCGCGCGATTGGGATGCGCTACAATTTCGCGCCGACTCGCGCATCAACAGCATCGCTCGCGAGATCACAGCTCGCGGCGGCACCAGCTTGGTTCGTTTCATTGATGTGGAAAAGGCGTTTGCGGCCACGCCGCAGGCTCCGAACGGCATCCCCGGCGAAGCGCTCTTTCAGGAGCATGTTCACTTCACATTCGATGGCGACTATCAACTCGCGAGCACATTGTTCCCGGAAGTAAGCACTGCGCTTGGTCTCATCGCCAAAGGACAACCGCCGCTCACGCGCGACGAGTGCGCCCAGCGCCTCGCGTACTCGAGAATTGACGAAGCGAACATCCTGAGTGCGGTGGCGCTGATGCTTTCGAAGCCGCCCTTTCTCGATCAACTTGAACACGGCCCACGCCAGGCTCGGCTCGATGCTCGTGTGCGCGACGCCCTGCAATCGATCACCACCAATGACCTCGCCCAGGCCGAGTCAATTTATCGGGTGGCACTGGCGCAAAGGCCGGACGACTGGATGCTGCACTATAACTTTGCACGCTTCTTCACCGAAACCCGCCGCCACAGCGCTGCGATTCCAGAATTCCAATACGTGGTAAAACTCTTCCCGCACGATCGCACGTTCCGGCTTTCACTTGGTGTGGCGTTGCTCCAGGCGCAACGCGCCGCCGATGCGGTCGCGGAACTCAACGCCGCGCTGAAGGTCGATCCCGACTTTGCGCCCGCGCGCCAGGCGCTCGCCAGCGCGTCGGCCCAGGCGCGCTGAACGAACACAAGCTTGTCTTGCCGCGGCGACTCCCTTACTTCTCTCCGCGCTCTGCGGCATGATTCCAAAAACTCTCGTCATCATTCCGACCTACAACGAGCGGGAAAACCTTCCCGCCATGGCCAAACGTTTGATGGCGTTGCCGGTGACACTCGAATTGCTGGTGGTTGACGACAACTCTCCGGACGGCACCGGCCAGATCGCCGACGATCTCGTGAAGGAAGAGCCGCGCATCCATGTGCTGCACCGCGCCGAGAAGAACGGCCTCGGACGCGCTTATTGCGCCGGCTTCAAATGGGCGCTCGCGCGTGATTACCAGCTCATCATGGAGATGGATGGTGATTTTTCCCACAGCCCCGATGATGTGCCGAAGTTCATCGAGGCCGCCGTGGAGCAGAATTCGGATTGCGTTCTCGGATCCCGTTATCGGAACGGAATTCGCGTGATCAACTGGCCCCTCAAGCGGCTCATCCTCAGCATGGGCGCCGGCATGTATGTGCGCATCATCACGGGAATGCCCTTCTCCGACCCAACCGGCGGATTCAAGTGCTTTCATCGGCGCGCACTTGAGAGCATCGACATCGATGCCGTGAAATCGAACGGCTACAGCTTTCAAATCGAGATGAGCCACAAGCTCTGGCGCAACGGTTTGAAGATCGTGGAAGTGCCTATCACGTTCCTCGATCGATTTCACGGCAGCTCGAAGATGTCATCGAAGATCGTCCGTGAAGCGCTGTGGATGGTCTGGCGGCTGTGGCTGCAAAACGGCTTACGCCGCTGGCCGCGGAAGAAAAATTAACAACTGCCGAAGCCACACGCTTCGTAACCACGTGCTTTTTCCACGCCAACCTCAAGCGCAACAGCGTGTCGTCGTCACGGGCGCTGGCGTCATCACAGCGCTGGGCCTGGGATGGAAGGTCAACGCCGCTGGTTTTCGCGAAGGCGCAACGGCGTTTCGTCCGGTCACATTATTCGATGTTTCGCGTCAGCGCGTGAAGACTGCGGCGGAAGTCACAATTCCCGCCGAACTTCCTCCCTCGAAACTGAACGCCCACCAACTCAAGCGCCTCGATCGCGCATCGAAACTTCTTCTGCTCGCCGCGCATGAAGCCTGCCGGCAATCGGGTTGGGAACCGCGCGAACAATTGCCCATCGTGCTCGGCACCACGAGCGGCGGCATGGGCCTGGGCGAAGCGTATTATCGTCAGGCGATCAACACGCCGAACTCGCATCGAGATCAGGCGCATCGCGTCAGTCATTACCAGGCGCAGCGTCAGGCTCTCGATCTGGCGGACGCGTTTGGATTCACCGGTCCAGTCACGATTGTCTCGAACGCCTGCGCTTCCGGCGGCAACGCCATCGGTCACGCGTGGCATCTGATTCGCACCGGCCAATCTGATCGCGTTCTGACGGGCGGCTACGATGCGTTGAGCCAATTGGTTTTCTCAGGCTTCGATTGCCTGCAAGCATTGTCTCCAACGCAATGCCGGCCATTCGATGCGCATCGCGATGGACTCGCGCTCGGCGAAGGCGCGGCGGTGCTCACGCTCGAATCTCTGGACTCCGCGAAACAGCGCGGCGCGGAAATTCTCGCCGAAGTTTCCGGCTACGGCGCTGCGACGGACGCGCATCATTTGACGCAACCGCATCCGCAAGGCACGGCGGCGATCGCTTCGATGCGCGCCGCATGTCACGCCGCGGATGTTTCAGCCGAACAGATTTCTTACATCAATGCTCACGGCACTGGCACGCCACTCAACGACAGCGCGGAAGCCGCAGCAATCAACACGTGGGCCAACGGCCATGCGCGCGAAGTCTTCGTGAGTTCCACCAAGGCAAGCATCGGCCACTTGCTCGGCGCTGCGGGCGCGGTCGAGGCGCTCGTGTGCATCATGGCGTTGCGTGAAGGCTGGATGCCGCCGACGCGCAGCACGCAGACCGTTGATCCCGCGTGCGGATTTCAGTTCCTTCGTAGTCCGATGGACCAGCAGTTCGATTACGCGCTGAGCAACTCATTCGGTTTCGGCGGCGCGAATGCGACGCTGATCCTGCGCAGATGGAGCGGCGCATGACAACAAATCCCGCAACATCAATCTTCGTGCATGGAATCGGCGCCGTGTCGCCAGCAGGTTGGGGTGTCGGGCCATTCGCTGCCGCGCTCAACGAAGGGAAAGAGATCGCGCCATCGCCACTCGCGCGACCAGGTTGGAACGACCGTTCGCTCACCGTGCGTCGCGTTCCCGCTCCCTCTCCGCGGCCCGCGTTTCTTGCGAGCCCACGACTGCGCCGCACCAGCGCCATCTCGCACTACGTTGTCTTCTCCGCACTCGAAGCGCTTGGCGCCGATGCGGAGAAAGTTTCTGCCGGGCAAATCAATCTTGGCGTGATCGTGTGCGTCATGTCTGGATGCGTGAATTACTCTCGCCGTTTCTACGACGAGACGTTGCGCGATCCGACGACCGCAAGCCCGCTCGTTTTTCCGGAAACCGTTTTCAACGCACCCAGCAGCCATCTCGCCGCACTGCTGAATTCCACCGGCATCAACTACACGCTCGTCGGTGATCCCGGAACGTTCCTGCAAGGCGTGGCGCTCGCGGCGGACTGGCTGGGCAGCGGGCTTGCCGATGCGTGCGTCGTGGTTGGCGCCGAAGAGAACGACTGGTTGACCGCCGATGCATTCCGGCTCTTCTCGAAGCGCATGGTGTTGAGCGACGGCGCGGGCGCGCTTTATCTGCGACGCGATCCTTCGCGCACGCAACTGGAAGCCGTCACTGATTCGCACTTGTTCAGCGGCGCACAGACTCGACTGATGGCGGCGCGGCGTGTGCGCGAACAACTCACTTGCTCCGACACGACGTTGCTCTGCGACGCGGTGCAATACCTCCCCAAGGTTGACGAAGCGGAGAACGCAGCCTGGGCTGATTGGCGCGGCGACCGGCTTTCGGTGAAGCGCATTTTGGGTGAAGGCCTTGCTGCCGCAGCAGCGTGGCAATCCGTCGCCGCCGTGAATGCGATCCAGCAAGGCCGCACCGCCGCGAACGTTTCCGTCGTCGGCACAAATCAACAGGCCATCGGCGCAAGATTTGTTGCGGCGTGATTTCGCGCCGCGACGATTTGCCGTTTGAATGCGCCTTCGCTCCCCGGCAACATTCGCGCGTTCATGAGTTCGCGCGTCATCCTGGTGACCGGCGCCAACGGTGGTCTGGGACAAGCCATCGCGCGGGCATTTCTTGCCGAACACGAAACCAACTACGTGTGGCTTGGTGTTCGCTCGCGGCGTGATGCCGCGGATTCACTTGCCGCTCAACACGCGCCTCGTTGCCGCACCATCGCTCTCGATGTGACGAGCGCCGAACAATGGAAGTCTGCCATCAACACCATCACGAAAGAGCACTCCCGCCTCGACGTGCTGGTGAACAACGCGGGCCATCATGAAGACGGATTGCTGGCAACGATGAGCGAGAGTGCATGGCGTAGCGTGATCTCATCGAATCTCGATTCGGTGTTTCACGGCTGCCAGACCGTTTTGCCCACCATGATCTCGCAGCGCTCGGGACGGATCGTAAACATTTCTTCGCTCAGCGCGCTGCTCGCGCCCGGCGGACAAACGAACTACGCCGCGGCGAAAGCCGGTGTCGTGGCGCTCACACAATCGCTGGCCAAGGAAGTCGCGCGCATCGGCATCACCGTCAACGCGATCTGCCCCGGTTACATTGAAACCGACGCATTGCGCGCGATGAGTGACGAGGAACGCAAGGCCGCCCAGAGTCGCGTGCCGATGCGGCGGCTCGGCAGGCCAGAGGAAGTGGCGGCGGCGGTGAAATTTCTCGCGTCAGCGGAAGCGAGCTACATTACCGGCGCCACGCTGAAGGTGGACGGAGGTATTTTCTAAATGGACACCGAATTGAAACAGCGCATCAAACAACTGCTCGTCGAGAACCTCATGCTCCAGATCACCGCCGAGGAAATCGGCGACGATCAGGCGCTGTTCGGCGCCGGCGGACTTGGACTCGACTCAGTGGATGCGCTGCAACTCGTCGTGGCACTCGACAA
>JBBRBM010000054.1:0-31929 GCA_038205745.1 Verrucomicrobiota bacterium
CCGCATAGAGCTATCCTATAGTCCTGTTTTTTAGCACGCTATGTTTCGGGTCGATTCACCCAGGCCCTCCTCTCCCTAATGCGCGTGAAGCGGTCGCGTGCGTCGGCAGTTTAAATATTTGCCAGACCTGTTGCATCCGCCCGATGGTTTCCGGGCTGGCCTGCATTCTCAGCCCCATCACGCAGTTATTCCGATTCATCCGTCCCATCACGTGAATGAGCAGCAGACGAAATTTCTTGAGCCGCACGTTCCGGTGTTCCGGCTCGAAGCACATCCGCTTGATCGCGCTGAGGATGTTGTAAGTGAGCAGCGCCATCTTGAACCAGGCGGCGTTGACCGCAAAACGCTGGCTGGGCATGTGCCCTCCGCCCAATTCGTTTTTCACTTCATCGTGCGTGTGCTCGATGGTTCCCGCTTTTTCCCGGTGCCACTGCAATAATCCTGCTCCCTCCCAATCCGTCAGGTTGCTCACGATCGCGTGATGTTTGCGGTCGCTCCCGTCGGCAAACAAGACGCCTTGCGGCTTGAGCAGGCGCAAGCCCACATAGCGCAAGGGCTGGCTGTTTTTCTTCTCGCTCGCTTCTCCAGGCACGAAGACCACTTCGGCCCATTGCCGAAGCGTGCCATCCGCTTCGGTGGCCACCGTCGTCCATTCCTTCTCTGGAACCTCGGCCACGGCTCGGGCCAGGTCCACGCTCATGACCGCGCTGATGGCAAAACCAATCGGCCCGCCCGGTTCCAACGCGCGTTCCGGCGCGCGCAGCCACGCAATCAATTGGTTTTCATGACAGGCCGCATCGCCTCGAAAGTAGCGGGTCTTGACCGATGCGGGCAACGTGGCAAAGGCCATTTGCGCGCAGGTTAAAGGAGCTTGCTTGGCCGGCACGTTCCCATCCCGAAATTCGTCGGCCACCACCAGGTCCAGTTCCGCCCATAAGGCGACCATCGGCTGGTAGCCTCGTCCGTCGTCGTAATGGGCCAGGGCGGCTTGCTTGTGGCTTTCAATAATGGTGGCGTCCTGATCAATGGTGGCGATGCGCTGGGTCTCTCCTTGTTGCTCGTAGAGTTTGGCGATCCGCCGCACCGCGCCGCTTTGCACCTGGCTCAAGGCGGCCACGGGCCCGCTGCTGGGCAGGATGAAACTCTTTTGCTCGGCGCGGGCCGGACGCAGATCCTCCAGGGTTTCGTCATGAAACAACTCCAGAAATTCGCGCAGGGCGGTGACTTTGGGCGGGCGATAACCCAGGCCCCGTTCCAAACAAGGATCATGGGCCAGGAGGCGAATATCTTCCGGACATTCCCCACCGACGGCTTGCAGCAACACCGCCGATTCGATCATCTGGCCTTCGACATAGCCGCGCTGACGTTTGCGCAACTGGAGATTGGCCGCGATCAAATCCGGCAGACCCAGGGAACGAAAAGCGCGGGAAACGGCCAGCGCGCCGACGTGCGGGCTGCTGGCCTCGGCCAGGGGACGCGCATCCAGCACGAAGGGAGTTTTGTGCAGGATGGGCAAACGGGCCGACATGTCTTGAAAGACATATAGAAAATCTATATACAATTAGCAAGAGAAAAACCGCGCTCCCATGCACTTTTTTTGAGTTTTTCAAAAATTAGGCGAGGATCAGGGATCCTTCAATGACGATCAGAGAAAGGATGATTGGAATCGCTTCCATCAGTTCAGTGGAAGAGGGCAAAATCATGGCACCAAAGAGAAGTAGATTTGTGAAAGCGATCATCTGGATTTATGATGCGTTCTGATTGGAAGATTTTCCCCGTGAAGGCGGCATTCTTTTTCGAGACGCATTTACTATTGCCCCGGCAACCGGAAACTTGATAATTGTTGCATAAGTTTTCTCCCAACGGCCAAACGTCAATAAAGACGTGGTGGGCATTTTGCAAGTGATTTTTTCCCCTCTTTTGTTCGCAAGTTCGCAAGGATGACGACGGCCTCGTCCCCAAACGCCTTTCTTCGCTCAGGCTTGATGGGGATGAGCCGTCCCCTCCCCTTTCCGCTCGCCCATGGCAACATTGTCAAGATGCCTCCCGCTTGCAACGCGACAGTGATTTTCCCGGGACATTGGCCAATCTGCGTCGAATTCCTTCACCAGCGCGGCTTCGTAATCGCCGGCGTACGTGCCCGCGAAGAAACGATCGAGCGCTTCGTCATGCAGACGTTTCCATGACAACTCTGCCTTGGCAGGATTGATCGGGAAAAAGAGCGCAAAGGTGTCACTCACTGCTGACATTTATCTTAAGCCGCAAAGAGGCTGGCCAAATCCACCGTGAAGCCCGGAACCGCCGTGCTGGTCACAGTTCCATCCGGCCCGTGAACGGCACGCTCGGCAAACTGTTCACCCTGCGGCTGGCGGTGGACTTCGATCTGTTTCTCTGGTCCCAGCACCAGCCAGCATTCCTTCACGCCCGCGCTGGCGTAAGCGCGGAGCTTGGAGCGGTCATACTCATGGCTGCTCACGCAAATCTCGATCACCAGTTCGGCGGTGTGGGGATGTTCGGCGACGAAGTCATCCTCGTTACCGCAGATCACACACAGGTCCGGCTCCGGCTCTGAGTCTGCACAAGTGATGGGTTGTTCCTGCCAAATAAAACAACCCGCGAGTTTGATTTGCTGGAGCAGGCGCAGCAGGCGTTGGCAAAGGAAACGGTGAAGCGGTGATTTGGGAATTTTGTGGAAGATTTGGCCGTAGAGCAGTTCGGTCTTCTCCGGGATGAGTCCCAACTCGCCCAGCGTGTGGTACGCTTTGATCCCCAGAGGCCAGATTTGGGGGCCATGGACGACTGGTTTCGCTGTTCCAATTCCCATCATGACGTAAAAATAATCCCTGTTGGCGTCGCTGCTCAAGTTCATTCATCAGACCAGCGCAGAGAGCCGTTCGCGGAACTTCATCTGTTCCTGTTCCTCGCTGCAATAACCCGTGCGCTGGGCGTAGGTGTCAAACATCACGCCGCTCACCAACCCGGTTTCTCCGGCAGGCAGGCGTCGAATTCCTTCACCAGCGCGGCTTCGTAATCGCCCGCGAACGTGCCCGCGAAGAAACGATCGAGCGCTTCGTCATGCAGACGCTTCCACGAGAGTTCTTCCTTGCCGGGATTGATCGGGAAAAACAGCGCGCCGTTCGACTTGGCGGCTTTGAAGTCGCCGGGCGCGTCGCCGATCATGAGAATCTTCGTCGCAGGATACTTGTCCTTCGCCGCGAATTTGATGTGCTCGGTCTTCGTGCCCATCTCCTGGCCCGCGATGATCTTCACGTATTGATCAATGCCGTGCTCGGCCCATTCGCGTTTCAACGCATCGACTGGCGTCTGGCTGATGCACATGGCGTCGGCGCGCGCGTTGATTTTCGCGAGCGTCTCGCGCACGAGCGGGAACGGCGGCACGCCATGCACGAGGTCCTCGACCGTTTTGTTCACGGCATCGCTCCAGACCTTGATGTGTTCGAGGCTCTTGTTGCCGTTCTTCACTTCGGCGTTGAGCGTGGCGTTGCCGAGCTTGGTCTGGCGCTTGAGCCATTCATTGAGTCCTGCCTTGTCCGGCATCTTCGCGCCACGCGCCTGCACTTGCGGACGAGCACCGAGAAGCTTCACGGCTTTCACCAGCGCGGGGAAACGATTCGTCCCGCGTCCTTCGCATACAAATTGACGAACTGCCATGCCTCCCGCGCGCACTTCGACACCGATTGCAGATGGAAATGTTTGATGAAGTTCGGCGTGAAACATTCCTGATGTTTGATCTCCATCGAGTCGAAGATGCAGCCATCGGAGTCGATGCCGACGAAAAACTACTTGCTCGGCTTGAAGTCGCGTAACACCTGCGCTGGATCGCTTATAAATATTTTGGCGCGTCAGTAGGTGGCGAAACGCCGCGGGAGTCAAGAGAGCGACAGTTTCCGACTCTGTAATGCGTTGACCGAAATCCTCGCGGACCAATGTTGCAACCACTTGCATCGCACTGGTGAAAACTCCTTTCGCGGCGCCGACAACTCCCACGCGGCACCGCGATCAAAATTCTCCAGGAGATGCTCGCGCGGCAATATGGCTCGCGTGGATCGCCGTGATTCTCGTGAGCAGTCTTCCAGACATTGTGCTCGTCAAAACCATCCACACAGCGCCGTCGTGGCTGGTCTTCGCGAAAATGGGAATGCTTCTCGCGCTCATCGTCGGATGGTTTGCATGGAAACCGCTGCAACGCCTGAGAAGATGTTGGATCATCCTCTTCGCATTCCTTGCCTTCTCAGAACTGCGTCCTCGAATCGATTTCAACTTTTCTCCGATGCAGTCACTCTTCGGCGGCAGTGCGTTTGATGCGCGCATGCAAGGCGAACAAACGAGCAAGTTCACCGTCACACTAGCGATAATCGGCGCGCTGCTAATCCTCGGCTACAGGCAACGCGATTTTTTCCTGGCGCGCGGAAATCTTCTTGCCCGCATTGAACCGGTGCGATGGCTTGGGTTCCCCAAACCTGATCCGTGGCCGTCGTTTGGCTTGCAGTGGGGGTTCTATATTGCCGCCGGGTTGTTTGCAGTTCATTACCCGCGTTCAGGCCCAGTAGCGCAACTCTTACGAGGCTCACTCCCATCTTACCTTCGATCCTGTGCTACGCAGCCCTGAATGCCTTCAATGAGGAACTCACCTTTCGCGCGCCGTTGCTTGCGACGCTCGAACCAGTCTGCGGCAGCAAAAATGCGCTGTGGATTTCAGCGTGCTTTTTCGGGATCGCCCATTACTTCGGCACGCCCGGCGGAATTTCCGGCGTGGTCGCCTCCACTTTCATGGGCTGGATTCTGGGCAAGGTCATGATCGAAACGCGCGGACTCTTCTGGGCGTGGTGGATTCACTTCCTCAGCGACATCGTGATCTTCTTTTTCCTGGCGGCTTCGCTTAAGCCAGCCATGTGACGCGACGGAGATAGGAACCGACTAGTCCCTCGCGGCCTGAAATGCCGCGTGTTCCTTCCGGCCGCCGGCTTCGAGATACGCCACGAGGTCGAGAATCTCATCGCGCGTCAGAATGCTCACGAGTCCTTCGGGCATCGGTGAAAGCTTGGACAGGCGGCGATCCTTGATACTGCTCTTCTTGATTTCCACGCGATCACCGGTGAGGAGGTTCGGGACGATGCCGATCTTCCGATTGTCCTCATCCACAAGACGCCCCACGATGTCTTCGTCGTCCTTCGTGGTGACCTGGATGTTTTGATACTGATCCGAAAGAACTTTGGAAGGTTCGATAATGGATTCAAGCAAGTCGCGCCGGCTGTATTTCGCGCCCGCGCCGGTCAGGTCAGGTCCGATCGCGCCGCCCTCGCCGCCGAGATTGTGGCATTGAATGCATTGCGCCAACGCAAACATCTCCCTGGCGCGGGCAAAATCCCGTCCGCGCGATGGCTTGTCCAGATCGGCCGCGAAATCGTTCATCGTCCACTCTTGAACAAGTTTCCGATTTGCCAGCGCGGCGCTGAGATCAGCCGGGGGCTTTTCGACAAGCAGCGGCGCGAGTTGCGCGCGCTCGGCCGGTGTGAGTTGCTCAATCACAGCGAGTTTCAACTTCGTGATGAAATTCTTGTAGCTCGCGCCATTGCCGACCTTGAGACCCACGTCGTCGAACCACTGCGTCAAATCCGCAGGATGTTTCGCGCTGGCGTTGATGAAATAATTCCCGCCCGCCGGATACGTGGGTCCGGCGTCTTGTCCCGGGCCGCTCTTCTTGAACCAACTGAGGTAACGCTTGCGGTCGTCGAGCGACCAACCGTTCGTGATTTTGCGCAGTGCGACGATGTAGTGAAGTTGCTCCTCTTGCGTCTCAGCTTTGGCCACGAGATCGAGCGTCTTCGGCACCACGCCGGGCGCATCGAGGTAAATCAGGATCTGCGATAACTCACGGTTCAACGGCCACGACTTCGCAGGATAGAGCGGCGAAAGTTTTTCGATGCCGCGTCGCACGACGTCTTCCGAAGGACGACCGTGGCGCGCGATGCTCACTTCGATTACGCGCAGCTTCAGCAACTGTTGCTCTTCCGGCAGTGATGCCGTGGGAAATTTCGACAGCGCGTTAAACAAGTCAGGCTGATCGGAAGTCGCGCCGACGCGTGCGAGTGCCAGCAACGCCGTGAGCGCGGCCTGCGGCTTCTTTTCAGCTAACGCCTTTTCTTTCCATGAAGCGACTGGTTGCGACTCGAGTGCAACACGTGCGGCGTAGCGCATGAAACGATCGGGCCAGTTCAACGCCGGCCAGATTTTCTTCTCGATGTCGGTTGTCGTCGCGGTTGAATGACCGTGAAACCTTTCTATTGCATGCCGCGTTTCGCGTTGCGCTCCCGCGGTCTTGCTGGAGGCGAGATCATCTGAGATGCCCGAGTTTCCAACATAGCTGACACGATACAAACCCGACTGCGTTCCACGTCCCCCCGTCGCGAAGTAAACCGCGCCGTCCGGCCCCACTTCCATGTCAGTCACGTTGAGCGGTTTTCCCCGCAGGATCGTGTCGAACGTTCCCTTGTAACCGCTACCGTTCGGTTGCAGATGCACCGCCACGATGCGGCCGTACGACCAATCCATCATCCAAAACGCGTTGCGATACCTGGCGGGGAATTTCGCCTTCGTTGGAAAGATCACGCCGGTCGGAGAACCAATGCCGATGTCCGCCACGGACGGCAGACTGTCTTCGTAATGCGTGGGCCACTTCGCCGAGCCTTCACGGAAACCGTGATCGCCGCCGCTGACGATTTGATACGCGCGTGTCGGCCGATACCACGGCGAACCCCAATCCCATTCCATGTCGCTGTCGAAACCAAACAGTTCGCCGTCGGGATTGAAGGCGATGTCGTACGTGTTGCGTTCGCCGGATGAAAACAGCTCGGCATTCTTGCCGTCGGGATCCATGCGCACCACGTAACCGCCCGGCGGTTTCCGTCCAGCGCCGAATCCATTGCCGTCTTCCATGCGCGGGAGAATTTGATCGTCGGCGTAATTCTTGTGCGGCGATTTGGGTGAGATGTCGTCCGGCACATCGACGAAATTTCCGCACACGATGTAGAGCTTTTTGTCCGGCCCGAGCACGATGCCGTGAGCGCCGTGCTCGCCATTGCCGCCTTTGTCGCCGTTCCATTTGCGCAACAACTCAGGCGCGCCGTAAGTCCCCTTCTTGTCCGTGTCACTCAGGCGGTAGAGATGATAACCCTGAGGCCCGACGCCGTTCACGTAGAGCGAGTCGAACGCGTAGAGCAAACCCATCGCGCCGCGGATTTTCACGTCGAGCTTCTCGACGTTCGCAACATGGCCCGAGGCATCGAGCGTGATGCGCAGCATCGGCTGTTTGCCGTCTTGCGGTGAAATGATGAGACGCCCTTGCGGATCGACGGTCATCGACACCCATGAGCCTTCGTCCGCCGTGGCGTCGTGAATGAGTTCCACTTTGAAGCCCTCCATCACAGTGAGTGATTCAGCCGGTGTGGATGGGCGCGGGCCGCGCGGTTGCGCCGCTGGCGAACTCACGACAGACGCAATAAATGCCAAAGAAAACAGTATTCGGGAAATCATAGACCTGTCTCGGACGCTTTTTTGGGAACCCATGTTCAAGAGTATTGAAAACGTCGTGAAGCGTGGGCAACAAATTCTTAAGGGAAGACGCATCAACCTCTCCGACGAAATGGGGAACACACGCGCCCGCGCGTATTCACTCCAGCGTCGTGAGCTGGATATTCTTCAGCGCCGACGCCGTGTTCCAGGTCGCAACGCCGAGCGGTTTGGAAGCGTCCACTTCGATGCGCGTCGAAAGGCGCTTCCCTTCGGTATCGAACTTCACCACTTGGTCGTCATCGATCCACGCGGCAACCCTGCCCGGCGTAACGCGCACGCGGATGTGATACCACTTGCCCGTGACGAAGTTCATGCTGGTGCTGGTTTCATTCTCCGAGGCGTCCTGGCTGTCGATGCTTGAGATCCCCACGGTTCCCCCGCCCCACCCGCCGACGATGAAACTCGCGAACTGCTCGCCGACCGAAAACGTGAGGCCGCAGAAAAAGTCGCTGCCCTCAACGCGCTTCGCATCGAGTGAGATTTCGTAATTCATTTTTGGCACCGCGCCGGTCCAGTTCACACCGGTCATGTAGCCTTCGCCGAGATTGATTTGACCGTCTTTCACCGTGACTTGGCCGCGGCCGGCGAAGTCGGTGGAAGCCCAACCGGTAAGTGTCTTGCCGTCGAAAAGGGCGCGTGAACCCGGTCCGGCATTGATCGCGGTGGCGGCTGGAGACGTCGCAGGTTTCGATGACATGGTTGCGGGCGCTGTGCTTGGAGCCGGCTTCGGTTTGGCGCAGCCAGTGGCCAGTAGCGTGATCAAACCCGCGCAGAGAAAGGATTGTGTCAGCAAGTGCATCGCGGCAGATTAAACGCACTTCCTGCTGCGGAAGTCAAAACTCACATGCGTAACAATTCGTCCCCACGCCTCGTCTCAGTCGAGATGTTCAACCAGGTTCAACGCCTCGCGCCTATTCTCTTCACAGCTATTTGCGCAACGGCGCTCATCAGCGGCGGCTGCAAAAAGAAATCCGGCGACGCTTCCGACTCCGGCAATAGCGCGCCCATCACCGGCAAAGTCTCCGACGCACCGGTGTCCATCAAGCCGTCGTGGAAGAGCGGCAACAAATACCTGCTGCGGCTCGAACGGACGCAAGTCGGGCAACCGGGCGCAATGGGTGGCGGACGACATGGCGGCGGTCCTGCGAACAACGCCCCTGTCGAGACCACTTACGCCCAGGAGTACACGCTCACCATCACGAACGCCGAGGCAGGGAATCGTGGCGCGGAATTGGAGATCACCGGCATGGAACTTCAATCGGGGCGCGGCGAGGAAACGTTCATCAATTACGACTCGCAAAACAAAGCGGCACCGCGCGACCAGAGCAACCCGATCTCCACCGCCATCGTGGGCGCACTCGACAAACTGATCGGCGGCAAGGTGCGTTACCTCCTCAGCGCCGATGGCACGGTGCAGAAGGTCGAAGGCGTCAATGAACTGTTCGCACGCGCCGACGGAACGAACGCGCAACCCGGCGGGCGCGCCTTTGCACCGAGCGCGATGCTCCGCCGCACCATCAGCGAAGACACGTTCAAGCAAATGGTTGAGTTGAACGGCGCGCCGGACAATGAAATGAAAGTTGGCGAGTCCTGGCCTTTCAATCGCCTGGTCGATGCTCCCATGGCCGGGAAACTTTCCGTCAATTTGACGAACACCTTGCGCGGCTGGCAGGAGCACGATGGAGTGAAGTGTGCGCGCGTGGAGTTCACCGGCACGGTGACTTCCACCGGTGGCGGAAATGCGCCCGGTGGCGGCCGCATCACGATCACTGACGGACAGGTAAGCGGACATTACTGGTACGACCCGGCGATCGGGCTATCGCGCGAGATGATGTTGAAGCAGACCTACACGGTGAGCGGCGCTGGCTTTGGCGGCGGACGCAACACCAACAACGCCGGCGGAACCAACCAGTTCTCATCGCCCGTGAAGGAATCCGTTTCCGTGAAGCTGTTGGAAGTGAAGCCGGCTGGATAAGCCAAGCACCCCCGCAACTTTTTCTGTCCGCGATTGTTTCCCAGTTGTGCGGCCGTTCGAGTTTCGCGAGCATGGCCGCGTTGAATGAAGCCATCCTCCCGAGCCGTCGCTGAATCCGTCATCTCCAACATCGAACGTGTGATCCGCGGTCAGAGCGATCCGTTGAGAAAAATTCTTGCGGCGATTGCGACCGGCGGACACGTCTTGCTCGAGGACTACCCCGGCACCGGCAAGACGACACTCGCCAAAGCACTCGCCCGATCGATCCGCGCCGATTTCAAGCGCGTGCAGTTCACGCCGGACTTGTTGCCATCGGACATCCTCGGCGTGTCCGTCTTCAATCCGCGCGACCAGGAATTTCGGTTTCACGACGGCCCGGTCTTCACCCACATCCTGCTCGCCGACGAGATCAACCGCGCGTCACCGCGCACGCAATCCGCGCTGCTCGAAGCGATGGGTGAGACACAGGTGAGCGTGGAAGGTGTGCGGCGTGCGCTGCCGGATTTGTTCTTCGTGATCGCCACGCAAAACCCGGTCGAGTTCCGCGGCACGTATCCGCTTCCTGAGGCGCAGATGGACCGGTTCGCCGTGCGGCTCACGCTCGGTTACATCTCAGCCGAAGAAGAAGTCGCCGTGCTCTCCGCCCAGGCGAAAGCCCATCCGCTGGATCAATTGGAACCTGTCGTCGAACTCGCCGACCTGCTTGCGCTGAAGAGCGCCGTCACCGCCGTGCGCATCAGCGATGAGTTGAAGCGCTACATCGTGGACCTCTGTGCCGCCACTCGTGGACGTCCCGGTGTGCAACTCGGCGCCAGCCCGCGCGCCTCACTCGCCTTGATGAAACTCTCACAAGCGCTGGCCTTGATCGACGGCCACGATTTTGTTTCGCCCGAGCAGATTCAAGAACTCGCCGTGGCCGTGATCGCGCACCGGCTCGTGCTGGAACCTCAGGCGCGCTTCTCGGGAATCTCCGCGCGCGGCGTGGTGGAGGATGTGTTGAAGAAAGTGCCCGCGCCGGCGTGAACAAAGCTATTTACCATTCACGATTCACCATCTCAGCGAAGGCGAGCGCGATGCCTTGCGGGCCAGTGCGCGAGCGTACCTTGTGAATGCGAAGAAGCGACGCGCCAGGTAGTGGGGCAGGCGTCCCCGCCTGCCGCCCGTCCACTGGCCGTCCCGGCTGGTGAACACAAGAACCGCTCGCTCACCCATCAACCGCGGCATTAACTTCCGCCCGTGAGCAACAGTGATTTCGAGTTTCGTTTTGGCGGCATCGGACGCCTGTTCGGAACTGCGGCATTGGCGCGACTTCGATCCGCGCACGTCTGTGTGGTTGGAATTGGCGGCGTCGGCTCGTGGGCGGTCGAGGCGCTCGCGCGTTCGGGAATTGGAAAGCTCACACTCATCGACCTCGACGAAGTCTGTGTGAGCAACGTGAACCGCCAACTCCACGCACTGAATGACGCCGTGGGCCGCGCGAAAGTCGAAGTGATGGCGGAGCGCGTGCGCGGCATCAATCCGGAGTGTGATGTTCGCGCTGTCACGGAATTCTTCACCGAAGCGAACGCGGCCGAGTTGCTTGCAACGCGGTTCGATTACGTAGTCGATGCAATCGACAGCGTGGGCAACAAGTGCCGGCTCATCGCGCTTTGCCGCGAGCGCGGTCTGCCGATCGTTGTGTGCGGCGGCGCCGGTGGACGGCGTGATGCCACGCAAGTGCGCGTGAGCGATCTCGCCGCAACGTCTCACGATCGGCTGTTGCAGAAAGTTCGCGACACGTTGCGCAAGGACTTTGGATTCCCCCGCGGTAAAATTAAGTTCGGCATCGACTGCGTTCATTCACCTGAAGCGCCGGTGTTTCCCCAATGCGACGGCGGTGTGGCCGCGACGCGTGAGGAAGGCTCTGACCTGCGATTGAACTGTGAGTCTGGTTTCGGCACAGCGACATTCGTGACGGGGACGTTTGGTTTCGTTGCAGCGCAGGTTGTGGTGCGAGCACTTGCGGAAACGGAGAGTCCCGCGAAGGACACGAAGCAGACGAAGGCAGACTGATCCTTCGCCGCCTTCGCGCTCTTCGCGGGACTCATTTCGAATTCCCGGCGGCAGCACCGAAGAGTCGGAAGAAGTTTTCCTCCACTTGCGCTGCGAGTTCTTCCACAGGCATCGCGCGCAACTGCGCCACAACCTCGTACACCGCACGCAAGTTCGCGGGATGGTTCAACGGTTTGCCGCCTGTTCCCGTCAATGGATGGCGATTCAACTCGTCAGGCAAGTGTTGATCCGGTGCGTCGGTTTCAATGAGCAACCGATGCAGCGGAACATGCTTGAACGTTTCGCGCTGCTTCTTCTTGCGTTCGTGCGCGTAGTAGCCGGGGAAGGAAAAATACGCGCCAAGCTTCGCGAGCGGCTGAATCATTTCCTGCGAGCCGCCGTAAGAGTGCAGAAGAAAACCACACGCAGGTCTCGGACCCTCGCGCAGCAACTCGAAGAGGCGTCCCCACGCCTGAAGGCAATGAATGCTGACGGCAATATTTCGCTCGGCAGCAATCTTGAGTTGCGCCGTGAACGCTTCTTCCTGCCCCGCGTAATCAAGGCCGGTTTTCCAACGATCGAGTCCGATCTCGCCAACGGCGCCTGGCAGGGTGTCGAGCGCCTTGTTGAGTTCCGCGATCCATTCCGGCGTCCGCTCGTGGAGATACCACGGGTGATAGCCGAACGATGGAAGCACTTCGGGAAATTCCCGCGCGAGCGCAGCAACGGCGGGCCAATCCGCTTCACACGCGCCGTTCACGACCATCCTCGCCACGCCTTCGGCACGGCAGGCCGCCATCAGATCGTTCGCGTTCGATAGGCGTTCGTCCTGAAGATGATTGTGGGCGTCGTAAAAGCGCACGGCGGAATTGAAGACGTGAATGGTCGCGAACGCAACGACTACGCCACGAGACGAAGCTGCCGGACTGCGAATTCGTGAATCTGCTTGGCGATGCGCATCACGGTGCGTTGGCGATTTTCCGCGAGCTGATGCATCACGCCGACACGCTGGAGAAAGTCGGGCGCGGTGAGCGCGATCTCGTCCGGCGGGAAACCGCTGTAGATATCGCACAACAATCCGAGCAATGCCTTCAGTGTGACTGCATCCGAGTCCATAATGAAGGAGCACCGACCGTCGCGCATTTCCGCGATGAACCACGTGCGAACCAGACAGCCTTCCACGCGATGTGCGTCGATCCGCCGCGATGCATCAAGCGACGGACGGCGGCGCGCACGCTCGACAATCACGGCGAGACGCTGTTGTGGGTTCCGCACATCGAGCAGCGTGGACAAGAGTTGCTGCTCTCTTTCGGCAAGCGTACGCGGTTCGGTTGTTTGTTGGGTCAACACGAGGCTTCAACGTGCGGACGTGACCGTCCGCGCTCCTTAGTACTTCGCCACCGTGTGATCGATCTCGTCGGACCACGCGTTGATGCCGCCCTTGACGCTCTTCACGTACTTGAAGCCTCGCTCCTGCAAAAACTTCACGGCCTTCATCGAGCGCGTGCCGCCTTTGCAGTGGAGATAAATCTGCTGATTCGGATCAAGCTCGGTGAAGCGTTTCGGTAACAGATCGAGCGGGATTTGCGGGACGCCGTTGATGTGCGCGATCTGATATTCGTCCGGGTCACGCACATCGATCACGCGGATGCCGAGTTTCGGATCGTCGAGCGCCTTCTTCATGTCGTGGACGGTGACCTCGTCGGGATTCGCGTCGGGCACGGCGGGCTGCGGGACGATTCCGCAAAACTGTTCGTAGTCGATCAGCTTCTTGATGGTGGGGTTCTCGCCGCAAATCGGGCACTGCGGATCCTTGCGCAACTTCAACTCACGGAACTTCATGTCGAGCGCGTTGAAAAGGAGCAGACGTCCGATCAGCGGTGTGCCTTTGCCGAGCGCGAGTTTCAGAATTTCCGTTGCCTGGATTGTTCCCACGATGCCGGGCAACACGCCGAGCACGCCACCTTCAGCGCAACTCGGCACCATGCCGGGAGGCGGCGGTTCGGGATACAAGCAGCGGTAACACGGCCCGCCCATGTGCGGCGCGAACACGCTGGCCTGCCCTTCAAAGCGAAAGATCGAGCCGTAAACATTCGGCTTGCGCAGCAACACGCAGGCGTCGTTCGTCAGATAGCGCGTGGGAAAATTATCCGTCCCGTCCACGACGATGTCGAAGGGCGCGATGATGTCCATCGCGTTCTCGCTGGAGATGCGTTCGTTGTAAACAACGACTTCAACGTTGGGGTTGATGGCGTTGATTGTCTCCTTCGCCGACTCCGTTTTCGGACGACCCACGTCATCGGTGCCGTGTGCGATCTGGCGTTGAAGGTTGGAGAAATCAACGGTGTCGAAATCAAGGATGCCGATTTTGCCGATGCCGGCGGCGGCGAGATACATTGTGATCGGCGAGCCAAGGCCGCCGGCGCCGATGCACAAAACGCTGGCCGAGCAGATTTTCTTTTGCCCCGCCAGTCCCACTTCAGGCAGGATCAGGTGCCGCGAGTAACGCCGGATTTCGTCGTTGTTCAATTCCATAAAAACGAATGGGCGTGAGCGTAAGACAGGCGTTTCATAAATCAAGCGCGGCAAGGAAAACGTGAGCCAACAGCAACAAATCATTCGCGGCGCCGAACTCGCTGCCGGGCCATCGCCGACTGAAGCCGCGGCGTCGATCCTCAAGCGTTCGAAGCTGCGGCCTACATTGGCGGTCGTGCTCGGGAGCGGATTTCAGGCGGTGCTGTCGCGCTGCACGATCGTGCTCGAAGTGCCGTATGCGACGATCCCAGGTTTTCCGCGGCTCAGCGTCAGCGGGCATGATGGCAAGCTGTTGCTCTGTCATCTGGCGAAGACGCCGCTCGTGGTACTTTCAGGCCGCGCGCACTACTACGAGGGGCACGACATGGACGCCGTGACATTTGCCACGCGCGTCGTCGCCGCGATGGGCGTCAAGGTGTTGGTGCTCACCAATGCCGCCGGCGGCATCAACTCCAGCTTCAAGTCCGGCGACTTCATGGCGATCACGGATCACATCAATCTCATGGGCATGAATCCGTTGCGCGGCTGGCTCGCGCCAGATCGGTTTGTGGACTTGAGCGACACTTACGATCCGGACCTGACCAAGCTGTTGAAGCAAGCGGCGGAGAAGGCAAAGACTCGTTTCCACAAAGGCGTTTACCTGGCCGTCTCAGGACCGAGCTACGAAACACCGGCGGAGATTCGCGCCTTCGGCAAACTCGGCGCCGATGCCGTCGGCATGAGCACCGTGCCCGAGGCGATTGTGGCGCGGCAATGTGGAATGCGCGTAGCTGGATTATCGTGCATCACGAATCTCGCCGCGGGGCGCAGCAAACAAAAACTTTCCCACGCTGAAGTGCTCGCGACCGGCGAGGCGGCACGCCCGAAGTCGGCCAAATTGCTGGAATACTTTGCGCATCTTTATGCCGGCGGTAAATAAACGCCGCCTGGTTCGGGCGGCATTGCGCGCACGGAAAGGAGCGGTCGCGCCGTATTCCAAGTTCCTCGTCGGCGCTGCGCTGCTCACCAGCAAGGGCGAAATCATCGGCGGCGCCAATGTCGAGAGCGCCAGCTACGGCCTGACTTGTTGTGCGGAGCGGATCGCGCTGTTCAAGGCGCTGACCGAAGGGCACAAGAAATTTGTCGCCATCGCAGTGGTAGCGGCGTGGGATGATGGCCCAATGCCGTGCGGCGCGTGCCGGCAATTGCTCGCGGAATATGCGCCGGAGGCGTTGGTTTTCATCGCAGATTCACGCAAACCAGCCACCGTTCGGGAGTTTCGCATGGAGGAGCTTCTGCCTCGGCCCTTCGTCTTGTAATAATTCCCCTTTTGTTTCCCGCCAGAATTCCGATTGAGAAACTGACGCGGCGAACTACGTTCCGCGCTCACTCATGTCGGAAGTGTGTGTTGAAATGACGATGCTGGAGTCTGCTACCTGGCCCGTGTTGCTGGTGGACGGCTCGACGACCGTCCGCCGTGCCAACGCGGCGGCGCAGAAATTCTTTGGGGAAAAGCTGACCGGCACCGCCACGACGCTCGCCACGCTCTGGACGGGCGAAAACGCTCTCACTCCAAACACGTTCATCGCTCAAGTCCGCGAGAATAAAGGTCTGTCCGTGAATCTGCGGCTGCGCGGCAAGGGCATCGCCATTACTCCTTTCAATGCGTGCGCCTGTGTCGTTGGAGACGAAATCATTCTGCAATTGTTTCCCGCAAGTGCTGCCGCCATCACACGACCCGGTGACAAGACCACTTCGGTGGAAGTGAACCTGGCTCAAAAGCAAAAGCTCGACTGCGCCCTTCAACTCACGCGCACCGTAGCGCTCGATTTCAACAACACGCTCACCGCCATCCTCGGGCACGCCACGTATGTTCTCAGCGGAACCGAGGCAAGCCATCCATGGCGCAAGTCGCTCACAGAAATCGAGAAGGCCGCCGAGCGCGCCGCGGAGGTTGCCAACCAACTGGCCGCCTTCAGTTCGGAAACCAAAGACGCGCTCGCGCAGACCAGCGGCAACATCAACAACCTGATGCGGCGCACTGTCGAGCTGTTCCAAACGGCGCAGAACGGAGCTCTCGCCTGGTCCGTGCAATGCGAGCCAAGAGTTTTCACCGTCAACTACGACGAGGCCAAGATGCAGCAGGCTTTCGTAAAGGTGCTCGAGAATGCCGTTCAATCCGTGGACCCGGCCGGACGCATTTCCGTCCAGACTCGGAACGTGGATCTCTCCGTGGCGACACAGGATCGCACCGCGCATCTTCAGCCGGGCGCTTACGTCTGTATCGAGATTTCCGACAATGGCTGTGGCATCGAGCCCGCGGTGTTGCCACGTGTGTTCGAGCCGTTCTTCACCACGAAGTACGGCCATCGCGGTCTGGGCCTCGCGTGGGTCTATGGCATCGTGACGAATCACGGCGGCGGCGTCGCAATCAACAGCCAGCTCGGACAAGGCACTGCAGTGCGCGTGTATCTGCCGGCCGTGCGCAAATTCGTCGAAGAAAAAGTCATCTCTGACAACGAACTGGATGGCAAGGAAACCATCCTCGTCGTCGATGACGAAGAGATGGTACTCACCATGGCTGAGATGGTTTTGAAATCGCGCGGCTACCGCGTGCTCACTGCCAACAGCGGCGAGAAAGCGCTCAAAGTCTTGGCGGAAACCAAGTCACTCATCGACCTGCTCATCACCGACATGGTGATGCCGAAGATGAATGGGCGCGAGTTGATCGAAAAGGTGCGCGCGCAATCGCCTGCCACCGCGATCGTCTGCGCCACCGCCTGCACACGCTCCCTGCAAATGGAGAGCAAGCTCGACTTCCTGACGAAGCCATTCACCGCGCAGGATCTGTTGCGCAAGGTCCGCGAAGCACTCGCGGTGCAACCGGCGTAGGCAGTAATCAGTGATCAGTAAAACAGTAATCCGTAACGGCACCGGCAACTGACTGATTACTGCTTCACTGATTACTGATTACTCGTAATCCACTTTCCACTTTGCCGCGCGCGCCCGTTTCCATACGTTCCGCGCGCAACCCAGGTTGGCACCAATGAACTTTTTCAAATACCACGCTCTCGGAAACGACTACATCGTCATCGACCCGAAATCCTTCGCGCCGGAAATGACCACAGACGCCATCAAAGTGATTTGCCATCGCAACTTCGGTGTCGGGTCGGACGGAATTCTTTTCGGTCCCCTGCCCTCCAGTCGCGCGCAGTTTCGATTGCGCATCTTCAATCCCGACGCCAGCGAAGCGGAGAAAAGCGGCAACGGTCTGCGCATTTTCTGCCGTTACCTGTTCGACCAAAAGCTCGTCACGGAAAACACCGAGTTCCAAATCGAAACGCTCGGCGGTGTCGTGCGCGCCACGGTGTTTGACGGGGGCAGGATGGTGCGCGTGGACATGGGCCGTGTGAGCTTTTGGGCGGATGAAATCCCGATGACCGGTCCGCGCCGCGAAGTGTTGCGCGAAGATCTCGTGGTGAAGGATCGCACGTTCAGCGTCTGCGCCGCCACGATCGGCAATCCACACTGCGTCATTCTTCTCCCGAAAATTACGGATGATCTCGCAAAGACCTTCGGCCCGCACATCGAGACGCACGCAAGCTTTCCGAAAAAGACGAACGTGCAATTCCTGCAAGTGCTCGATCGCAAGAACATCCGCATCGAAATCTGGGAACGCGGCGCGGGCTACACGCTTGCCAGCGGCAGCAGCAGCAGCGCGTCGGCCGCGGTGGCGCGCAAGCTTGGCCTCGTGGATGGGGACGTAACCGTTCAGATGCCCGGCGGCGAATTGAAGATCGAGATCGCGGATGATTTCGCAATTCGAATGACCGGCCCCGTGACGAAAGTGGCGCAAGGCGCCATGTATCCTGAGTTGTTTCTGACAAAAGTTTAGAAGAGCAACGCGAGCGCCGGTTCAGAACTTGCGTCAACGCACGCGAATCTTACACTGCGCGAATGCAAAAACTCCATTTGCTCGTGCTCGTTGCGGCATCCCTGCTCAGCGCGACCGCACAGGTCAATGTGGAACTGTTGTTCGACCAGGATCAGTTCCTGCGCAGCGAGTCGATGCCGACGCGTTTGCGCATCAGCAATTCTTCCGGCCAGACACTTAAGTTCGGCGATCAGGCCAATTGGCTGGCGATCAGCATTGACGACGAGAAAGGCAAATCGATCTGGCACACAGGAGAAATTCCGATGCCGAAGCCTTTTGAAATCGAATCAGCGAAGGCGGTTTCGCTGCGGATGGATCTGATGCCCTATTTCGACCTCGGAAAAGCGGGCCATTACACGGCAACCGCACGGGTCAAGTTTCCCCAACTCGAAAAGGAAGTGATCACTGACGCGAAGGGATTCGACATCGTTTCAGGGACTGACTTGTGGAAGCGCGAGTTCGGCGTGCCCGGCCAGACGCCGCCCGAAGTGCGCCAATACGTGCTGCAAGTCGCCAACCTGCTTAACCGCAACCAGATTTACGCGCGGGTGACGGATGCAAACGGCGGCAGAGTATTCCGCGTCTTCGCGCTCGGTCCCGTAGTGTCGTTCAGCGCCAACACAATTGAGGCGCAACTCGATGGATCGAGCAATCTTCACGTGCTGTTTCAGAATTTCAAAAACACGTTCATTTACGCCGTCGTGGCGCCGGACGGTGAGCAGATCATCAGGCAGACGCACGAAATCGCCAGAGACTCGCGACCACATCTGCGCGTGGAGGAAGACAGCCGGATTCACGTGAAAGGTGGACATCGAAGAATTTTATTGAGTGATTTGCCCCCGTCGCGCGTCGCAAACACCAATGAAGTTTTGGAACGGAAGTAGTTTCATCGCAACGGCCTTCGGGCTGTTTGCGGCGTCAGCTACGTTTGCGCAACCGGTCGCGATCGAACTGAAGAACGGCGACCGCGTCACGGGCAGGATTGTCACTGAATCGACGAACATTCTTGTCCTCAGCAATTCCTGGTCGCACGAGATCACGTTGCCAGTCGCCGAGATCGCCAAGCGCACCGTCATCACGAACGACGTTTCCATCGCGACCCTATCCACAAATAAGCCTGCGACGAATGGAGTGGCCCTGGCGAAAGTGGTCGCGAGTACGAATAATCTTTTCACATCGCCGCTCCTGAAACACTGGCATGGCGAACTACAGGTGGGCGCGGACCTCACCTTCAGCGAACGGGACCGGCAGGTCTACAACTCGAAGTCCAAGTTGGTTTACGCGAAGGAAAGGTTCAAAGCGGCGATCGACTACGACATGACTTACGGCCGCAGCGAAATCACCCAGCCGATCGCCGGCTCGACGAATACTCAACGTCGCACCGTGACCGATGCCAATCGGATGAATGGGGCAGTGAAATTTGACTATGACCTCACGAAGAAAATCTACGTCTACAGCATCGCCGCGGCCGGCTACGATGAGATCCGCAAGATTGATCTTCGCTACGAGATCGGCCCTGGTGTGGGCTATCACCTGATCCAGCAAAGCAACTTCTTTCTGAACGTCGAGTCGGGCTTTAACTATCAGAGCGAGGAGCACAGTGACAAATCGAGGGTTGATACGTTCTTCTTTCGCTTCGCCGAAAATGCAGCGTGGAAAATCACACCCCGGCTCACCTGGGACGAGCGATGCGAGTACTCACCACGCATGGAAGATCTCGGACAGTACCGCATTCGTCTCGAAACCAATCTCCGCTACGCCTTGCTGCAGAATATTTTCGTGAACCTGTCGGTGGTGGACATCTACGACTCGGAACCCGCTGGCGGTGTGGCGCAAAATGATTTGCAGGTGCGCTCTTCAGTGGGGGTGAAGTTTTGATTCAATAACCTGCGCGCACGAGCCGATGCTCGTGCGCGCTTTGGTCCTCGGCGCCCGGGAGAGCAAGGCGCTCGAGGCGGCGTCCGCGGGTTGCAGTTCAGGCGACTTTGCGCTGGAGCCGCATCAGCTCCAAAATCTTTTCCACTGCGGCAGAGAAATCTGTCGTCACCACGTCGGCATGTCCGTGCCCCAGCCATGGCGATTGGATCATGACCGAGGTCGCACCCACCAACCGCGCCGCGTCCGCATCCTGCCAGCGATGTCCGATCACGTAGCATTGCGTCAATTCGAGATGCCACTTGAACGCAGCTTCATGAAACAATCCGGCCCTTGGCTTGCGACACGGGCAATGGTCCGCTTCGTCATGCGGGCAGAGCAGGAGGTCGTCGACCGGCAATCGCGAACGCAGGACGCTGTGCATCAGGTCCAGTTCCCGGCGAGATAAGTTGCCGCGTGAAATTTCCGGCTGATTCGTGGTGACAAGGATCAAAAATCCCGCCGACTTCAACCGTTGCAATGGAACGAGCACCGACTCGTTCACGCAAAACTCCTCCAGGGTGAATGGTGTCCTTTGCTGTCCTCCGCGTGTCGCGAGATCCAGCATCACGTCTCGCTCGATCAACACTCCCGATTTCATGTTTGTGTGTGAGCACAAACCCCGCCGCGCGCGATTGAGACAAAATTGCTTTGCTTCAGCGCAACTCGCGGCGGTGCGAATTGAATTCGCCCTGATTCGCAGAAATGAACCTGTTGCGCGGCGGATTAGTTGATGGTCACGCGCACGAGCAGGAAGCGCCGCGGCGCACTGGATATCGGAACACCGTCGCGAACGCGCAACTGCGTGGCCGTGTTGATTTCAGTCACCAAACCAGAGCCGCTCCAGTTGGCGGGCGCGATGTCGTCACCGGCCTCGACAGTGATCGTCGCGTCAGTCGCTGCGGGATTCTTCGCGACCGTGATGCGAAGGAACTGGTCCACGCCATTGGTCGCGAGCGATGGCACCACTGGATGCGGATTCGAAATGTTTGGATCGGTCCCAAACGCGTATTCACCCGCGTTGTTCAAACCATCTCCGTCGGGATCGGCGCCAGGCGCGGCATTCGCGTTAGTTGAGCCGCCGACAAAATTCGCGGCCTGCCAACTCTGAAATGGCGAACTGGTGGAGAACGTGAAGTTCAAATCATCGAACGTCCGCACCAGTCCATCGTCCGCCCACAAGCGCAGTGTGTAAGCGCCTTCGTTGCTGAACGTGACGCTCGTCGCCAGCGCATTCGAATTTCCAAACGTCACGGGTCCGGGCGCAATTCCGACCGCCCACTCGGTGGTGAACGCCGCAGGCAATCCGTCATCGCCGACCGAGCCGGCCACGGCAAGCGGCGAGGATGCATTCGTGGGATTCGCTCCCGCATTGACGATGGGTGCCTTGTTCAAGGGTTCGATGGAGAACTTGGTGAAGGTCGCCGTGTTGAGGCCCACACCTCCTGAGTTGTCGCAATACAATCCAGCGAGAACTGTCGGCTGCAGGAAAACCGCCTGCGGCAATCCAATTTGCACCCACGCACCTGGGACGCCGGCATTGTTTGGCGCGTGCAGGGCGGTGACCGTAATGCCGCGACGGATCATGCGGAACCAACGCTGCGTTTGGGTGGGACCGCTCAGACTGGCGGTGCCACCTTTGGGATTGGTGCGCCAGACAAACGCGCCAAACGCGCCTTGCGGACAACGGCCGAAGAACGCCATTGGCCCGTCATCCATGCTGTCGCGAATCATCAATCCCGAGCGCGCGCTCAACGCGCTCGAACTGGCATTCAGTTGCAACACAGTGAGCACAAAGTCTCCGGTGAACTGCTGTTGCCACGTCATGCCCGAACCGTCGATCGAACCCTGCCCGCCGAGCGTGTGCGTATCCGTGCCACTGTCGTACGCGTAAGTTCCGGCCTGCGTTCCGCCTCCAAAATCCTCGTACAAAACAGCCGGTCCGCTCGGAGCCGGCGTGAGACTGACGTTGTCGAAAATAGCCGTGGCCGTGACGGTGTCGCTGCCACTGTCCGCCGTGAATCCGTAATCCGCAGGTTGATCCATCGTGATGTTCACGTTGGTGCTCACCTGCACCCAGGGTCCGGGCGCGCCCGCATCGTTCGTGGCGTAAAACGCCGCGACGGTTCCCGCGACGGAATTGCGTTCCAGCTTCAGCCAGAGCGGCAGATCGAGGTTCGCGACGCTCAGAGAAAAATCTGTCGAGTTACTCACCAGGCGGGGGCGGAATCTCAGCGTTCTCGATGACGCCTGATAAACCAATGCGGCTCGTCGTGAGTAGCGATGCATCGCATCGCGTACCGTCACCCCGGCTTCCGAAGCCGCCGGTCCGGTGAGCGCGGTAACACGCGCAATGATGGAGCCATCGCCGATCACCTGCCGCGCGACTGCGTGAGCGCGATCGGAATTACTCGCGTAGCCGACGCCCGCCGCGGACATGATCCAGTTGCTGCCCGAACGTCCGGCAAAACCGCGCAATGTGGGTGGCCCAATGTCTTCGGCGATCCAATCATTTGCCACAAGCGTATTGGTGCCACCGACGTTGATGGTGATCTGGTCGCTTGCGGTGAAGCGGCCATCCGACACCGTGACCCGCACGATGTAAGTGCCCGGCGCAGAAAATGTCGCTGGTGTCGCGGCGTTATTGCTGGCGCCAAAAGCAATCGCTCCTGGGCCCGCAACCTGCGTCCACGCGTACGAAAGCGGCTGAGGAAATGCATCTTCGTCGTTTGCCGCAGCCGCGAATTCAACACCATTGCTCAACGCCACGACGACACCTTGCGCGCCGGGCGAACTGATAAACACCGTGGGCGGGATGTCATTGTCGACGATCGTAACGCTCGCGTAGGCGATGCCGCTGATGTCGTAAGCGCCGGCGGTGATTTGCAGCAGCACTGTTTCATCACCCTCCGTCAACAGGTCATCAAGAGGGTGGATGGTAATCGTGCGCGTGCTTTGGCCAATTGCGAAAATAACGCTCGTGAGAGGCGTGGGCGTGTTGGTGTAGTCACTTCCACTCGTTGCAGTGCCGGTCAATGTGAGGTTGACCGTCAGGCTCGCCGCAGTGCTTCCGGTGCGCGTAATCGTGAACGATCCGTTCGTGCCGCCTTCCTTCGCCGTGCCGCCATCGGCAATGATCGAGACTGTGTTTCGATCATCATCAGCGATCAAGGTTGTGACGCTTGACGGCGTTCCCACCACGTATCCCACCCCGGCGGCGACCGTCGTGATCGCGGTTTCAGTTCCCTCGGACGTCGCGTCCTGCACCGGGGTGAGCGTGAGCGTGATGCTGGATTCGCCGACACCAAAGGCAGCCGTCGTGTTGATGCCGGTGTAATCGGTTCCGGCCGTCGCGGTGCCTGAACGAGTCAGGTTCACCGTGAGAGTCCCGCTCGTCGAACCACTCCGTGCCAGCGTCACATGGGCAGTGTCGCCCGCTTCGGTCGAGTTCGTGTCCGTCGAGGAAATGGTCACCACGGGCGCGTCGTCGTCCAGAATCGTCAGCGTGTGATTAGTAATGGTGGCGAAGCCAAGCCCGACGGGATTCGACAGCGTGATGCGAAGCGTCTCGGCAAATTCCATGAGCGCGTCGTCCACCAGACTCACCGGAATGCTGCGCACCGTGTCGCCCGCATTAAAATTAAGCGTCCCTGTGGCGGCTACAAAATCGTCGGGCGCACTCGCCGTGACCGCGATGATGGCGTAGTCCACGCTCGCGGCTCCGCTTGCCGGCACACTGAGCGTCACGGGCACTTGCACCGTGCCGCTGGCCTCAGGCGCGCTGCTGCTCGCGGCGGCAAAACTGACAAACGGCTCCGCCGGCGCGGCATCGTCGTCCACGATCACAAACGCGAACTGCGTGCGTGAACCAAGCCGCGCACCATTCGCGTTGCGCAATATCACCATCACGACTTCGTCCTGTTCGGGAATCGTATCGTTCACCAGCGAGACCGGGATGTCTTGCGTCGTGACACCGACCGGGAATGTCAGCACACCGGAAGGTAGTGTGAAGTCGATTCCGACTCCGTTGGCCGTGGTCAGCGCACTGTTGCGCGAAACCATTTGCGGTGTGCCCGCTGGTACGCTGCCGATGAAGGCCATGCGGGCGGGTCGACGCGTGTTCTCGCGAAGCATCACACCCGCTTGCGGAGAAGCGGTCGTGCTGTCCAGCGACGTGACTCGCGCGGTGAGGATGAAATCGCCGGACACGTAGCCCGAAAGGAAATAGAAGTCGTCGCTGGATCCGTTGATGCCATCGCCCGACGAACTGACCGTGTAGATGCCGGAGTCTTCGCTGTGCGTTCCCTGGATGGCGGTAAACCCAACGCTGCGTCCCCCCAATGGCGGCAATGTTCCCGGCGTGATCGTGACATTGTCGAACGTGGCGGTCGCAAGGCGGCCCTCCACTTGCGACGACACCACCAAGCCCGCCAACACTTCCGGACCGAATGGCAGATCAAGATTCGCGCCCACCTGAGTCCAGATCGCACCGTCGCTCGATTGGAAACTCTTGATCACGTCGCCGGTCCGCTGGAGCCGCACCCACGCGGGCCGTTTGCCGAACGCAGTCACCTTCGCATCCTGGCCGACTGCCACGGCGCGATAATGAAATTCGAAGCCCACGCCCGGCGTCGCGGCCATGTAGCCGCGCCGCACGTTGTTGGCTGAACTTTCACGAATCATCACGCCTGCGGTGGCGCCGCTGGCCGTGTTCTGCTGCGAGACGATGCGCGCAACAATGGTGCAACTCGTCGAGTTGTTGATGGGCCACCAGGTGAAGTAACCCTGGTCGGTGGTGCCTTCGACGTTATCGCCAGCTCCGGCGACGGTGTAAGTGTTGACCGACACCGTGGCACTGCCGCCGAGCGAGGTCGTGCCGATATTGGCTCCCGTGCGCGCGCCGACAGTGCCACCGGGCTGGAGATTCGTAATGACGACGTTGTCGAAAACGCTCGTGGAAAGCAGGCTCGTGTTGAACGAACAGACGTGAAGTCCGGCGAGGTAACCCGACGTGGGCATGGCGACCACTTGCGTGCTCACGCCAGTCCAATTGGTGCCGTCCGGCGAAATGGAGCCAATCACCGTATCGCCTGATCGATCCACACGGACCCAATACGGCAGCGGCGAAATGGGTGATCCATTCACCAAAGCGGACTGGCGGGTCGCTGTCCCCACGAAATACTCCACAGACGCCTGGGCGGCAGACGCGGCACTGAGCGAGACAGGAATATTCACCGTGCCGTCGCTCTCCAGCGCCGTGGCACCGTCGCGAACAAAATCGACGGTGATCGAGGGAACTTCATTGTCAGTAAGATAAAGGGTGGCCGCCGGCCCGTGACCGAATGCACCGGGTGCAAGCGTCAGCGTCACTGTCTCCGTACCTTCCACGATCAAGTCGTTGATGGGTGCGACGGGAACGTTCACACCGGCAGAGCCGGCCGGAATCGTGATGCTGCCGGGCAAGCTGGTGTAGTCGATCCCGTTGATGGCCGTGCCTGACATCGTGTAATTCACGAGCAGGGATGCGGCCGTCGAACCCTGGCGTGAAATGAAGAAGCTTTCTGGCGCGCCTGATTCGCTCACCACGGGCGGATACGTCGTTGAGTTCGTCGTGTGCGCGTCCACGAAAACAGTCGGTTGTTCGTTGTCGAACATCCAGATCGTCGCCGTGCCCGTCTGAGGAAACACACTGTAGCTTGCGCCAGAGGTGATCGTCAGCGTGAGCGTTTCCAGATCTTCGGCGATCGCGTCATTGATGCTTGTGACCGCAATCTCCACCGTGTTCACGCCATTGCCGGGAATCGATACGCTCCCGCTGAGCGCCGAGTAATCAGCGCCGCTGGTTGCGCTCCCGCTCACGGTGTAATTGACCGTCACATTCCCCGCCACGGAGCCTTTCAATGAGAAACGAAATCTTCCCAAGGTTCCGCCTTCCACTGCGTTGTCCACACCGAGCACCTCGACGTATGGCGGATCGCCGGCGTCGTTGATGGTGATGTTCGCAATGCTCGGGATGCCGAGCCGATAATTCGTCGGGCCGGCGCCGAGTTGAAGCGTGACGCTCTCCGGGCCTTCTCCGATTCCATCGAAGCGCGGGATGATCGTAACCGCCCCCTGCGACTGGCCCGCGGGAATCGTCAATACGCCGGGCAGGAGTTCGTAATCAACCCCGTGCAACGCCGTGGCAATCGTCCCGCTGTTCGTCCCGGCAACCGCGTAATAAATTGGCAATGGCGCCGCGATATCGCCCGCACGTGTGATCAGGAACGTTGCCGTGTCAGCCACGGCATCCGCCAAACTGAGATCGCGCTCGGTCGCAATGGGATCCGACGCAGTCACCGTGACCACTTGCACATCGTCATCCACGATCGAGACCGTGGCGCTGTTGGCCAGAGGGTCGGCGAGGAATGTTGCGGCGCTCGCGATTTTGATCGTGACCGTCTCCAACGATTCGGAAACGGAGTCGTTCACACTCGTGATGCTCAACGAGGTGGAAGAAGCGCCGACCGGGATCGTGAGGCTGCCGTTCAACGGAACAAAATCTGAGCCGCTCGTGGCCGTACCACTGACGACGTACGTGACGATGAGGGCGGCATTGCTCGTCCCACTGCGCGTGACGGTGATTGATGCGGGCGAAGCGGAGCCTTCCGTGGTCTTCTCCTGTTCCACGACGAAGCTCACCTTCGGCAGCGTCGTGTCGTTGTCGTTGATGACGGCAGCGGCGCGACCCAGTCCCTGAATGAGGTAACCCGTGCCGGCGCCGAGGGTCAGGGTGACCGTCTCGGGTCCTTCTGCCGTGGTGTCGTTCACCGGGGTGACGGAAACCGTGAGCGAGTCCGCACCAGCGGGAATCGTGACCGTGCTGAATCCTTGCGAGCCGCTCACCAGAGCGGGCGTTATGGAATAATCCGTGGTGATCGTGGCCGTGCCGCTGGGCGTGGCGACGTTTACCACCAACGCCTGCGAAGCATCGCCGCTGCGTGCCAACGTGAATTGTGCGGGCGTGCCAGGACTCGCCTCATTGCAGAATGGAACGTTCGCCGTGATGGAAACTCCCGCCGTCAAAGCGGCCTCGAAATCAGCACCGTCGAAGTTTGGGCCGATGGTGACGCTGTTGTTGAACAGTTCACCAAACGCGTAGCCATACAACAATGGCGTCATCACGTAGGCGGTCGCCGTCAGATTCGGAATGGTGTAATGACCGTCTTCGTCAGTCACGACTCCGTTGGCGTTGTTCGCCTTGACGAGCACGTTGGCGAGTCCCTGCCCGTTCAACGTCACCCGCCCTTTGATCGTGAAGCGCCCGCCGCCATTGCCCGCTGTCACGAGGATATTGCGTGTCGCCGTGCCGCCTTTGGTATCAGAAACAGTACATGAAACAACGTAAGTGCCGGAGGACGTGAACGTGCGCGTGATGACCGGTGCATTGGGCGAGACGGTGCGGTAATTCGAGTCGCCGAAATGCTGCCACGCATAAGCCAGCACGTCACCGTCAGGATCATTCGCCACCGCCGTGAACGTCACCGGCGCATTCAGCGGCACCACATACGCGGAGGCGGAAAGCGCCAGTGCGGGCGGCTGGTTGCTCGCGAAATCTCCGATGTTCACCAGGATGTCCACGCTCTTGGGCTCCTCCGCTGTGGCTGGATTCACGCCGAGAGTGGTGAGATGAATACCCGCTTCGTAATCAGAAAAAGTGCGCCCCAAACTCACCGGTGAATCGTCCTTGTTGAATGGAGTTCCCGGCGTTGTGTCGATGAGTTGGATGTTGCCGCCGCTGCCACTCGGATATTTCCAACCGAGGATGAATCCGAAATCCGCCCACGTGCGCGTCGCGTGCCCGGTATAAAGTCCCCGCAACTCACCCCAGTACGTGCGCAGGCTGTCCTTGCGAATCTTGAGCGCAAACCGTTTGGCCGGGTCGAGGATCGGCTGGTCTTGCGCGTAAATGCGATACACCCCGCTCGCGGTCACTTCGCTCACGAACGTATCCGGCAGCCAGCGAATCTGATTCTTTGCCGCGGCGTTGTAGTGGCCGTACGGCAAGGCGATGCCGCCCATCACGTCCCAATGGCCACCGTATTCTTCATTGGCGCCCACGCCGATGGCGCTCGTTCCGCCTGTGTTCCAGAAGTTCGCGTGCGCCAATCCAAACACATGCCCAATCTCGTGCGCCGTCACATCCACACCATCGCTGTAAATCCACACGCTGCGTCCCCCGCCCCATCCACCCGCCGTGCGCGGCCCGCCGCTTAATCTCACCACGATGCAGTCATACTCGTCGTCATCGAATCCCATCTTCCGTGCCTCGGCGCGCGCGTGCGAATGTTCCAATCCAAGTCCGTCAATTGTGCCGCCGTTTGACGTATCCTTCTGAACGTACCACGCCTGGTTGTGCGGCAAAATGATCGGCGGCGTCACCGTGGTGAGCAACGTGAGCTTGCCGTAGGACGCGTTGGCGTAATGTTCGCCGACATTCCGCATCATCTGGTACAGCGCCGTCTCGCTGGAAGGCGTGTCGTTTTGATCGGCGAAGGTCATCGGAATCACCAGCACCTTCACATTGCCAATGGAGGGCGTGGGTGCGGCGGGGAGAATTCCTGTGAACGCTTGTGGAGCACCCGTGGCGCCTTCCGCGTAGATGAGTTGCTCTTTGTAAACGATCGCGTGCGCTCCGTTGCAAAGGTAAACCAATTCGCCATACGCCTCCACCGCCGGCGTATCCTCCGTGACCGCTTCGCCGGCCTGTTCCTCGGGAATCGCTTGCTCACCCGAGACCGGACACACGGTCACCACATTCTGGTCGCGGGGAGGAACGTAACCGGTCGGCACTTCACAAATCGGATCGGGTTGCACTGCGGCTTGCTCGTCCACCGCCGCGCCGATCAACGACGCATTGCCAAGCCAGCGCACACTCTCAGCGCGGCGCCCGTAAACATTCGCCTCGTAATGTTTCCCGTTCTGAAACTCCGCGATGCGAAACGTCTTCGCCGGCGACCGATTATCCAAACCCACTCCTTGGTACACCCGCAAGGCCGCGCGGCCGCTCAGGCGTTCCTCGATCAGCGCCAGCACTTCCACAGGCAACTGCTGCCGCACGCGCATCGACACCGCCTGCTCGATGGCCGCTTGCGGATTGTCTTTGATCAACTGCTTGAAGACCGGCCGGCGTGCCGTGGCGAGTTCGACACCTTGCGCCATCAGCAACCCGCGTTGATCAGGTGCAGCAGCAAGATAGGCGTCCGTCCATTGTCGGAACGCGGCGATGGCATCCCGATCCACGTCCACTCTCACAGGCATTGCTGCCGGGACGGACTTTGTGGAAGCAGTCGCGGGAGTCGTGGCCTGCCTCGATGGTGCGGCGGTCAATGGCTTGGGCGAAGATTGAACTGATGAAAACGGTGCTGCCGTTTGGGAGCGAACGCCGGGCACCTTGTTCTCTCGTATCGCCCAAATGACGACGCACAAAAGCAAAGCGATTCCTGAAAGCAGCGCAATGGGTTTGTTCACTTCTGCGTTTTACCAGAACTGGGGACTCGGAGGCAATCTCAGCCTCCACTGCACCGCCATCTCAATTGACCTACTCTAGGAATTCTTTTCCTGAGACGATCCGGCTTTCCATGCCCTTGACGATCGGCAGCGCGCGACCAAGGGCATTCTTCTCGGTCTGGCCGAGAAAAGTCGTCATCACCACGCGCACGGCGCCGACGATTTCGCCGTTGCGGTCGTGCAACGGCATCGTGACGAGCGCCAGATCCTTGCCTTTGCCGAAATACGTGCCGCCCTTGCGGATGCAATCCCTTTCCACCTTCTCGCCGGCCGCGCCGATTTCCTTTTCGTCGTTGCTCGCGATCATGCGCGGCACGACATCGTCATTCGTGGCAGCGAAAATTTTCAGCCCGAGCAAGCGCGGATGCGCCGCCATCGTTTCGCGAATCAGCACCGTGGCGAACTTTTCGCGCGGCGCGTAAGTCATCCTCGCATCGGTGAAGTATGCGACCGCATCCGCCTTCGTCCAAAAGGCGATCTTGCCTGAAGTGAAAACGCCTTTGCTCGTGCCGTCCGGGAACAGCACGTAGTTCGCTTCCGTCCACGGCAACACTTCCTTCTCGTTCAGCAGCACCCGAAACTTCGGCCCCTGACTTTCGATCGTGAGCGTGTTCCATTCCCCCGCTTTGACGTTCGCAGCCGCCGAGATCGGGCCGATCAACTCGCCCTCGACGTAGCGAAAGAAGGCGATGTTCTGGTTCTTGGCGTTGAGTCGCACGTAGTAGTAGTTCTTCTCGTCCTGCAAGCGAAACGCCACGCCCGCCATCTGCTCGATCTCGCCGCTGACGATCTTGATGCGAGTGGTGAAGGTGAAGTCATTGAACTTTTCCGTGTCGAGGATGAGCATTGGGGCGCGTGTTTCGCTGCGATCCTTCGAGAGTTGTGCGAGCACAGGCCGCTTCGGCGTGACCGGTGCCTTTGGCGAAAATGGCGCGAGCACCAGCGGCACTTCGTCAGTCACGATTCTCCACTCGCCCGGCTCGCCGCGTCCTGTGATCGAGGAACGAAAGCCCGACGGCGTCTCGCCTTCGCGCATCCCGGTGAAATCGAAACTGCGCTCGGCAGCCGCAGCGGACAAAGCAACGCCAATCAGAAAAAACAAACTTAGGAACATTGGCGGCGACGGTAACAGAGGAGTGCGAGTGAACAAGTATTTGTCCCCGACAGTCGCGATTAAAAGTGCCAGGCGGTTTCTGGCTTCCCTCTCCCATCAACGGGGAGAGAATTTCCCGAATGAAAGATTTCGCGCCTTGAACCCCTGAACTGTAGCAGCCGAGGTAACGAGGCTCTGATCTCCTTCCGATTGAGAAGTTAGAGCCTCCTCACCTCGACTGCTACCAAGGGAAGGCTCATGGAGCGGGACCCGGCTGCCGTCGTGTCGTGGAATATTGAGTTGGAAACAACAAGGAACCCGATGATTTCCCGAACCATCAATATCCTTGTTCCCGCCGCGGACGCGCGGACGGAGCGCGGTTGTGTCGAAGACCAGCCGCAGCAACATCCATTCGTCAACGCGCTGCGGCTGATCGAGGACGACCCAGCCGCGCTCCAAGGTGCCCGGCACTTTAATCGCATCCGCTTGATCCAAGAGAATCGTTGCAGTGAATCTCCCCATTCCGACCCGGAACGCGCGGATTGAGACAGCGAACGGACACATTGAGACACGGAACCTGCACGTTCCTGTTCGGAACCCGCGCGTTCCGATGAAGAACCCGCATGTTCCGGGTCGGAACCTCCACATTCTCGATCGGAACCCGCGCGTTCCGGGTCGGAACCCGCACGTTCCAGTTCATGTTTGAGACATTCGCGCCCTATCCGTGGAAATCTGTCCTGATAGAGATCAAAAAGACGAAACCGAGACGACTTGGGCTGACTCAATTAGCCCACTCCGCACAAAGCAACTCCGCCTGCTGGAGCACCGTCTTCACTGCTTCCTCCTGCAAGTCCGGCGGGTAGCCGTATTTGTTCAGGATGCGTTTCACCATCACGCGGATTTTGGCACGGGCACCTTCGCGCAGCGTCCAGTCAATGGTCACGCTCTTCTTCACTTGCGTGATGAGTTTGAGTTTGTCGTCGCCCATCGCTTCCACGGCGCTCTCGTTCACGGCGAGGGCGTCGTAGAACGCCACTTCGTCATCCGTCAGTCCGAGGTCTTCGCCGCGCTTGGTGGCGGCGTCCATTTCCTTGGCCAGCTTGATGAGTTCCTCGATGACTTCCATCGTGCTGATGGCGCGGTTGTGGTAGGCATTGAGCGTTTCTTCTTCGAGCGCACCTTCAGCTCGTCCTTGAGCAGCTTTTCCAGCAACTCGGCGGCTACGTTCTTGTGCTTGAGGCCGCGCACTTCGGCGAGGAACTGCGGGCTGAGAATGCCGATGTCGGGCTTCTTCAAACCGGCGGCGGTGAATACGTCGATGATCTC
>JBBRBM010000055.1:0-31178 GCA_038205745.1 Verrucomicrobiota bacterium
CTCCGCAGTGCTCGTCAGTCTCGTCGGCGGGCCCGACCTCACGATGGCCGATGTGAATCGCGTGATGAAGGAGTTGAATCGCCAGTGCGAGACGGCGCACATCATCATGGGCGCGGCGATCGAGGAATCGTTCACGGGCAAGCTTGCGATTACGGTCGTCGCCTCGCGTCGTGTCGCGCCGACGAAGGACGAACCGCTCACCGCCGGAGCGCCGGAGCTGGAACGTCAGCTCGTCGATACGAATGAATCGGAGCACGGCAATTCGCGCTTCATCGCGCCAGCGCCCACCACGACCTGGGAGGCGGCGCAGAAGGTGGCGCAGAACGGCGCGCGCGGAAAGCGGAAGATGCCGAAGCTGAAACAAGGCACGCTGCCGCTCGAAATTATTTCCAAGGGTCGCTTCGAGAAAAGCGAGCCGACGATTCATCAAGGGCAGGATCTCGATGTGCCGACTTACATTCGCCGCGGTGTGCCGCTGAATTGAGCCGGTTCAAAACGCGGGTTCTTCGCGGGCGCCATGCCAGACGTGGAGGATTTCGACTTGCCGCGACTCCATAGAGGCGTCGTAAAAAATCCGGTAAGAACGGAAAACAATTTCACGCAAAGGGCCGCGTGCGCCGCGTGGATACGTGGGCCCGATCAACGGAAACGTCGCGAGAATGCGAACGTGATCGAGAATACCCCGTCCCACCGATGGGCTGCTTGCGGGTCGTGATGGGCAATGTAAGAGCAGATGTCGTGGAGGTCTGCGATCGCGGCGTCAGACCAGATTACTTTGAAGTCCATGCGCTCGCCCAGGAGTCAACAAGTTGCTCGACCTCCTGCTGGCTCTTGGAGCGTCCAGCGGCGAGGTCTTCGCGTCCGCGGCGAATGGCTGCCATGATGTGCAACTCCTCTGTGATTTCCTCGAGCGTGGCAGCTTCCGGCAGCCGCTTGAGAGCATCCATGACAGCTTGTTTGTCGGTCATGGGCGGAAATTACCGCGGCGCTGATTGGCAGGCAAGAGAGGTGTAGCACGACGTGATCGCGAAAATGAAGCAGTAAGACTTCCGCTCGAAATCATTTCCAAAGGCCGCTTCGAGAAAAGCGAGCCGACGATTCATCAAGGGCCAGAACCTCAATGTTCCGACTTACATTCGGCGCGGGGTGCCGCTGAATTGATGGGCTGAGTTGCAGCCTTTCTTGAAGATTAGGCATCATCGTCATTCTGGTAAAGTGGGGACTAAAAAGAAAATGCCTGCAGCGATAATGCACAAGCCAACTATCAGCGCCCAAGCAAATCGTGACTCTGTAAACCGCGAACCTGAAATGGCGCGCACAATCGCGGCAACACCGATGGGAATCCCAAGAATGGCTGGTTCGATCAAATTCGAGAGGCTCTTCCGGCCAGTGGACAGGTGGGAGAACATCAGGAGTGTCCATACCAGAAACGGCAAAACAAAAGCCAACAACTCCCAACCGCTCCAGTGAACTCTACGCCGTGCAAAGAAGACAGCCGGAGCAGTGGGCACTGCCGCAACAATGGTCTGTAAGATCCAAGCGAATCCGATGATGGTGACTGATGCCATACGCGTGATGATGCCTAACATTTAAACCGACTGCGAACTTTGCAGTCTATCTCGTTCACGGTTCTACAGGTTAGCGAGACCGAAAACGCTGTCGAGTGCGCGTTTGCAGACATTCTGGCGAGATTGCCGAAAATCATTTTCGATTCCTGAGTTGCGTGTCCCCTCACCCCAGCCCTCTCCCTCGGGGAGAGGGAGTTACTCCTTCCGCCTATTGGAAACGCTTGCACTTGAGATTTTCAGGGAGCGGTGAACGATTCTCCCTCTCCCTTGGGGGTGAGGGGGAACGGGGAAGCCGAACGCCGTAAACGGAAATGACTTCTGGCAATCGCGATGGAACGAAGTTTTCTCGAGCGAGGGACTGCTATCGGGCCCGGTTTGCGGAGACGAATCGCCAGTGCCATTTCGTTCATCCGTCGCCAGAACACACACCTTTACAGTGTTGCGCTCGCGGCTATCTTCCCGCCCTTGCGATGGAGAGGAAGCCACGAGTCGTAGTCGGAATGAGCGGAGGAGTTGATTCCTCAGCCGCTGCTGCGTTGCTGCTGGAACAGGGCTACGACGTCATCGGCATCACGCTGAAGCTGTGGCCGCAGGATTGTGTGAATCGCGCGGAGGACAAGTGCTGCGGGCCGCAAGCGGTCATGGATGCGCGCTCCGTCTCGCACAAGCTGAACATTCCTTATTACCTCGTGGATGAAGCGGCGGAATTTCAGCAGCAGGTGATCCATTACTTCGCGGAAGAATACAAAGCCGGTCGCACGCCGAATCCGTGCGTGATGTGCAACGAGAAGTTGAAGTTCGGCACGCTCATTTCGCGCGCGAAAAAACTTGGCGCTGAGTTGGTTGCCACAGGTCACTTCGCGCGCACGGAGAAATGCCGCGACACCGGACGCACGTTGCTCAAGCGCGGAAAAGATCTGCGCAAGGACCAAAGCTACTTTCTGTTCTCGTTGAAGCAGGAGCAGTTGGTGCAAACGGTTTTTCCGCTGGGCGAGTTGACGAAGAGCGACACGCGCGCCGTGGCCCGCGAGTGCGAACTCAAGACGGCCGACAAAGAGGAGAGCATGGAGATCTGCTTCGTGCCGGACAAAGATTACGGGAAGTTTCTCCAACAGACGAAGCTCGTGGCGAGGCACGTTGGCGACATTGTGGACGTGCATGGGCGTGTGCTTGGAAAGCACGACGGCATTGAGTTCTACACCATCGGTCAGCGCAAAGGAATTGGTCTCTCGACTCCGAAACCGATCTACGTGGTGGAACTCGACGCGAAGAACAATCGCGTGATTGTCGGCGACGAGACGCAACTCGATCGCGACACGTTCAGCGTCGAGCGATGCAACTGGATTCCATTCAGCACGCCGCCGGAGTCGGTGCGCGCGTTGATCAAAATTCGTTACAACCATCCCGGCACGATGGGGACCATCACGCCGAGCGCGGATGGCGGCGCGAGCATCAAGCTCGATGTTCCACAGCGCGCCATTACGCCGGGGCAAGCGTGCGTGTTTTACCAGGACGAGCTCGTGCTGGGCGGCGGGTGGATTGGAAGTAAGTAAACAGTGAATCAGTAATCAGTAGGTCCGTGGTGAGGCAGTAGACCGAACTTCGTTACTGATCACTGTTTCACTGATTACTTTCCGAAAAACTGTTTGACAGTTTTTATCGAAGCATCAATCTATCCGCATTCGTTGATATCAACGAACTCATCGCGAGTGGCAGAGGGACTGGCCCTGTGAAGCCACGGCAACCGGCGGGAGCGCGCAGCTCTCGTGACCAGGTGCCAATTCCAGCTCGGGGCACGTGCTCCGGGAAAAGATGAGGAGAGAGCGCAGAACATTTACCGCACCTCTTCTCACTCGATGGGAAGGGGTTTTTTGTTGCCCCGATTGGAAACAATTTATGGAAAAGCATGGTTTCATGAAGGCGCTCAAGTGCCGCGAATGCGGGCGCGAATATCCGCTCACGGCGACGCATGTGTGTGAGTTCGACTTCGGCCCGCTCGAAGTTGCCTACGACTACGAGCGCGCGAAGACGACGCTCACGCGCAAGTCGATCGAGTCTCGCCCGCAAACGATGTGGCGCTATCGCGAACTGCTTCCCATTGCGAACGAACCAACGGTCGGCCGCGAAGTCGGCTTCACGCCGCTCATCAAAGCGGATCGTCTCGCGGCGAAGCTCGGTATTCGCGAATTGTGGATCAAGAACGACACGGTCAATTACCCCACGTTGTCGTTTAAGGATCGCGTCGTGAGTGTTGCGCTCAGTCGTGCGCGTGAACTCGGTTTTGAAGTCGTGGCCTGCGCCTCGACGGGCAATCTCGCCAACTCCGTGGCGGCAAACGCGGCGGCGGCTGGAATGAAGTCGTACGTTTTCATCCCCGCCGATTTGGAGCAGGGGAAGATCGTCAACTCTCTCGTTTATGGCGCCAACGTGATTGGCATCCGCGGTCACTACGACGAGGTGAATCGTCTTTGCGCCGAGATCGCAGGCAAATACGGCTGGGCCTTCGTGAACGTGAACATGCGTCCGTATTACGCCGAAGGTTCCAAGAGCATGGGTTTCGAGATCGCGGAGCAGCTTGGGTGGAAAGTGCCGCAGCACACGGTGGTGCCGATGGCGTCTGGCTCATTGCTCACGAAAATTCACAAGTCGTATCAGGAGTTTGCGACGCTCGGTCTCGTGACGGAAACGCCTTATCGCGTTCATGGCGCGCAGGCGACGGGTTGCTCGCCGATCTCGGTGGCGCAGAAGAGCGGCCTTGATTTCTTCAAGCCCGTGAAGCCGAACACAATCGCGAAGTCTCTCGCCATCGGCACGCCTGCTGATGGTTTCTACGCGCTGAAGGTGATGAAGGAGACTGGCGGCCACGCTGAAGACGTGACCGATGAAGAGATTCGCGATGGCATTCGCATGCTCGCGGAACACGAAGGGATATTCTCCGAGACAGCGGGCGGCGTGACCGTTGGCGTTGCGAAGAAGCTTATCGCTTCCGGCAAAATTCCGTCGGGCGATTCCGCGGTGCTGTGCATTACGGGGCATGGACTCAAGACGCTCGATGCGGTGGTGGGCCACGTGGGCCAGACGCGCGAGATCAAGCCGAGCTTGCGCGAGTTCGAAGCGTTGCTGGCGAACGAAGCCGAGCCGGTGAAGGCATGAGCATCAAGGTTCGCATTCCGCTCACGTTGCGCCGGCTCACGGGTCACGAAGAAGTCGTGGAATTGGATGCCGCGACCGTGGCTGATGTCGTGGACGTCTTGCACTCGCGTTTCAACGGCATTCGCGAACGGCTCGTCGATGAGCGCGGTTCCATTCGCAAATCAGTGCTGGTGTTCGTGAACGACGAGGACATTCGCTTTCTCCAGAACGAGAGCACGCCGCTGAAGGACGGCGATGAGATCAGCATTGTGCCTGCATTCGCCGGTGGTTGAGCAGCGTGCCGCCAGCGTTACGCTGGCGAGGCCGGAGCGCAAGCAGGATGCTGGCGGCATGTTGCTTCCGCAAATACGTCATCGCCGTAGCCCGCTTTTTTCCGCCACACTCGCCCCGCATGAGCCTTATCCGGGTATCCATAGTGGAAGACGACGACCAGGCGCGCGAATCGCTTGCCGTCCTGTTCAACGGCACGCCTGGCTTCCGCTGTGTCTCCACCCACCGCACCAACGAGGACGCGCTGAAGAAACTGCCCGTGAATGACTGCAACGTGGTGCTGCTCGACCTGAGCCTGCCCGGCGCGAGCGGCATCGAATGCGCGCGGGAGTTGAAGCGCCGCCGGCCCGGCCTGCTCCTGCTCGTGCTCACCGTCCACGAAGATCACGAAAAGATTTTTGAGAGTCTCAAGGCCGGCGTGTGCGGCTACCTGCTCAAGCGCACTCCGCTCGCGCAGATCGTCGCCGCCATCGAGGACATCGTCGCGGGTGGTTCGCCGATGAGTCCGGCCATTGCGCGCAAGGTGGCGCAATACTTCCAGGCCCTGCCCGCCGCGCCGCCCGGACTCGGCGAACTCACCGACCGCGAGCGCGAAGTGCTCGACCACATCGCGCGCGGACGCACCAACAAGGACATTGCCGCCCGCCTCGCCATCAGTGCGCACACCGCGGACAACCACATCCGCGCCATCTACGACAAGCTCCAGGTGGACAACCGCACCGCCGCCGCGGCGAAATATCTGGCGCGCTGAAGATGGAACGCCTCGCGCTGCGAGGCGAGTTTCGGCCCAACCCCAACCGATCGCAGCGAGCGATTCCACCTTTCTCGTTATATCCGCCGCTGTGGAACCGGCGGCCATATTTTCCGGCGATTTCCGGCGAATGGAATGGCCGCGCCTTCACCGGCGCAGCTACCGCCCGCCGCTGTGGATGACACAAATACGTCATATCGCACCGCCGGACGATCCTCTACAAAGCATGCTTATGCGCCTGCTTGTTCTTATCACGTTGGTTTCGCTCTTTATCACCTCCTCCGCGCGCGCCATCGAACTCACGGAAGGCAACGCCATGGCGTGGGGGACGTTTGCCTCGGACGGCGCGACAACTTCCGTGTCAAACGAAGCCGCGCTGGTCCGCGTCGGCACGAATTCACTCCGATTCGTGACGGCGAGCGGATTCGACACAGGCGTGCGATATCCGAAAACGGGCGCGGCGCATTGGAATCTGCCGGCCGGCGCGCGACTGACATTCTGGAATTACGGGCAGAACACCAACTTCGCCTGGCAGGGGCCGCAGCCCATCGTGGTGCTCAACACGGCGGGCGGCTCGTTTCGCTACGAGCCGGACCAGGAATTCACGCGCAATGGGCAATGGACATTTTGCTCAGTGCCGCTGGCGGGCGGCGAAGGCTGGACGCGCACCGACAGTGGTTCGCCGCCGCTGGCGGACGTGTGGAATTTGGAATTGCATCAGGATACATGGGACTCCGGCTTCACCGTGTTCTATGACGGCGTGGAGTTCGCGCTGCCGGGCGGTGCGCTGATGGAATTGTCCGCCGACACAAACACGACGCTCCTGCTGCACTTCAATGGCAACCTGACGGGGGCGGCGGGCGAGGCGCCGACCACGGCGAGCGGGTTTCGGCTCGAGCCAGGGGTGATAGATCAGGCGGCTTTCGTGAATGCTAACGGGCAGATTCTCTACGCGAAAGCGGGCAACATCGCGGCGGCGCAGGGCACGGTGGAGTTTTGGATTCGGCCTTCGTGGAACGGAAACGCCAACGAAGGACACACGTTTTTCATTGTCGGCCAGCGGTTCGATAACGGACTCATTCTCGCCAATGACGGCGCGAACAACCTGCGCTTTATCGAGTGGGGCGATGACCCGTCCACGCCTGCGACCGAAATCGCGGTGAAGCGAGGCGCGGGTTTCGGCGCGTCCGATTGGGTGGCAGGCCAGTGGTATCATCTCGCCGGCACATGGAACGGCGCGACCCGCGAAGTGGCGCTCTACGTCAATGGGCAACTCGTCGATCGGGCGACCAACGGCGTGTCCTTCCAGGATTTCTCCACCACGACGCTGGCGGTGGGCGCGGAACTCAACGGCACTGAATCTTCGTTGGCCGCCTTCGACGAATTTCGCATTTCCAACCGTGCACGAACGGCGAGGGAGATTCTTGAATCTTACTTGAACGGTCTCGGTTTGCTGGACACGAATCCTCCCGCACCGCCGACGAATCTTACTGCGACGGCGGGCTTGCAGGGCGTGCGGCTCGAGTGGACGGCCATTCCTTCGCCGGACACGGCGGGCTATGTGGTGTTCCGCCGGGACAGCGGCGGAAGCTATCCGCCGACGCCCCTGGCCACGCTGAACGGCGGCAACACGACGAACTTCTTGGATGCGACGGCATTCGGCGGGCAAGGCTATTTCTACAAGGTGGCGGCGTTCGATGCGTTGGGAAACCAGAGCGAGTTCACCAGCGAAACCAGTGTGAGCGTGGCGGCGGTGACGGATTTGGACGTGACCTATATCGAGCGTCTGCCGCGCGACACCTATCGCTACACCGTGGATTATCCAAACGACGTGCCGACGTTGCGCGCCGGCACGGAGAATCAAAAACGCTGGCCTGCTGTGGGCGAAACCGTGACGTTCGTTGCGCACCTGCGCAACCACGGCACCGTGCCCATCGCTTCCGTGCCCGCGCGCTGGCTGGTGAACGGCGCTGTCCTGCTGACGACCAACATCGGCCCCATCCTGCCCCGGCTGGAAATCACCGTGGCGGCAAACTGGACGTGGAACGCGCCGTATCCCAACGACGACCACTCGGACCAGACGGTCACGTTCGAAGTGGATCCAGATGGCACTCTGGCTGACGTAGCCCCGCAGAACAACGCGCTAACCGACTACGCTGAAGGAATGTCATTGGCCATCTTTGTTGCCCCCGAGCTTTACGCCGATTTCGCCGCGCGCACCAATCTCGCGGGCACGTTTGGTTTCGAGGATTGGATTCAGGCGCAAATTCGCGAGATGAACGAGGTGTTCGCGCGCTCGACCTATCCGCTGGCCCCGGTGGGCGCCCGGGAACGGGTGCGCGTGGATCGCATCACGGTGGGCGACCTGCCGGACGACGATGCACTGACGGACGGGCGCTGGTCCTTTGGCGCCGATCCGGACTATGCGCCCACTTTCGCGGAACGGATCGACGGAGGATTGATTCATGAGCTGATGCATCAACTCGGATTGATCGACTTGTATCAAGTGCAACTCGGGTTGGAGGGCAATGCGGTGGTCACACCGGATGGCACGCCCGCCCGCATGGAAAATTTGTTTTATCGCGGCGGGTTGATGGGTGGAGGCGACATCACGCCGCACTTCGGCGTGGATGACGAGATTTACCTGAGCCAGCACGACGTGGTGGCGCTCAACCGCCACTGCGGCTATCGGCGCGGTTACTTTGGCGAATACCTTTTCGATGTGCCCAAGAACATCGAATTGCTCGTGCGCGATTCCGCTGGGAATCTGGCGTCGGGCGTGCAGGTGCGCGTCTTTCAGAGTAGCGGTGGAAATCTGTCAGGAACTCCCGTGGCCGTCGGCACGACGGACGCGCAAGGCCGTTTTACGCTGCCAAACCGCGCGCCAAACGGCGTCATTACCACCGCCACCAGCCATACGCTGCAATCGAATGCCTTTGGCTCCATTCACGTTGTCGGCTTCAACGGGGTTCTCCTGCTTGAAGTTTCGCGGCCCGGTGGCGACTTCGACTATGCCTGGTTGAATATTACTGATGCGAATCTTGCTTACTGGGCCGGCTCCTCCAACGCCTGGACGCTGCCCTTTCATTCGCGCCTGGCTTCCGCACCTTTGCCGCGCGTCAGCGGCCTCCGCAGCAGCATCGAGGGTCCTCGTGCCACGCTGGAATGGAGCGCGGTGCCTGGCGCAACGAGTTACGCCATCTATCGCGCCAGCCGTTACGCCAACCGCCCTGACGATCCAGAGCACCGATATGAGAACTGGATTCTGCTCCCCCTCGATACCATCACCGGCACGAGCTTCACTGATGTCACGCTCGATGAAACCAGCCAATACGCGATTGTCGCGGTCACCGGTGCCGGTGAAGGACCGCTCTCCGAACGAATCTTCGCGCCTCTCCTCCAAAACCCTTGGGCCGTCGCCATCGGAACCAATGGCGTCCGCACGGTGCTCGACCCGCAGAATGGGTATGCCCTGTTGCGTCAGGCCCCGGGTGGCAACTATCTCAATACCGTTGGCTCCGTTCATTACCACTTGGAATTTTCCCGCTTCATGGCGTTCGACGCCGCGCTTGGACGGTTGGTCTTGAGCCATCCTGGAGACTATTACACCTCGCGGCACTCCGTCCGCGTGGCCGACTGGAACGGCAACGAAATTCTGGAGTTTGGCAACACCGGTTCCGCCCTCGGTGACTTCAATGACCCCGCCGGGGTCGCGGTGGATGCCGAGCATCGCATCTACGTGGTGGATCGCGGTAACAACCGCGTGCAGGTTTTCAGCCAAAACGGCAGCTTCATCACCACGTTCGGCAGCGCGGGCGGCGGCAACGGTCAGTTCAACGATGCGCAGGGCATCGCCGTGGACGCAACTCATCGCGTCTTCGTCTGCGACCGGGGCAACGCGCGCGTGCAAGTGCTTCAGTTCAACGGCACGCAGTTGAGTTTCGTCAACACATTGAACCACTCGTTCAACGCGCCCGTTGCTGCGGCGATTGGCGTGGGCGGAAGAATTTATGTGAGTGACATGGGCGCGCATCGCGTCGAGGAATTTTCCCCGACGGGCCAATGGATGCGGAGTTACGAGTTCCCTGATGCGCCCGCCACGGGACATCTCGCGCAACCGACTGGCCTCGCGGTGGACGCCTCCGGTTCGTTGGTGGTCTGCGACACGGGCAACCGCCGCGTCGTGACCATCAGCATTCCGGGCGTGCTCCCGCGCCTTACCATGATGCCGCCAACGATGGTGGGAAGTCCCTTGGCACTGCAAATCCAAGCCGCCATTGGCCTGCAACTGCGCATTGAAGCATCCACCAACCTCACGACCTGGACACTGCTGCAAACGATTCCGGTGACCACTAATCCCACCAGTTACACGGACCCAAATTCCACGACTTTGCCGCGGCGATTTTACCGGGCCAAACAGGAGTAGGCCGAAGCATTCCCCGCCGGCGCGCTGGATTTAAACGGTTCCGCACCGGCCAACCCGCTGCGCGTGAGAAAAACCGCGGGCCGTTCACCTGAGCATGACGTGAACACGTCATTACTGCACGGACGGTTCCCATGCCACGCTCGCGGTGCGTCTTGGCAACACTTATGAAAACCCTCACTCACCTTTGCTCGATCTGCTTCACACTCTCGCTCCTCACCGCCGCCCACGCCGCTCTCGACATCCCCAGCGACGGCTCGGATGGCGCACTCAACATTACTTCGAACACCGTCATCGATCTCAGCCAGGCTGTGACCGGTGTTTGGAGCAACAACAACTCGGCCAATGCTGGCAAAGGAATTTACGACGCGAGCAAGTGGGCGGTGGTGTTCAAGTATTCGGCGGTGAATATCGCCTCGAATGCCACGGTGACGTTCAAGAATCACGGAAGCCGCGCGCCGGTCGTCTGGTTGGTCAGCCGTGATGTAATCCTCAACGGGGAACTTAGTTTGGATGGACAGAATGCAACCCTGGACACAGTGAATCTGCCTGAACCTGGGCCGGGCGGTTTTCGAGGAGGTGCCGCAAACCAACAGGATCTTGGCTTTGGAGGTGGATTTGGTCCGGGCGGTTATTACGACTTTTACGGAGCCTACCAATTCCCTGTAGATAGAGCATACGGAAACCCGCAGATCATCCCGTTAATCGGCGGATCGGGCGGCTCGGGGAGCACTCACTGTGGAAATGTTCCCGGCGCGAATGGACCCGGCGGCGGCGGTGCGATTCTGATTGCCTCCTCCAACAACATCATCGTGAACGGCTACTGCCACGCCAATGGCCTTCGTGGACCTTATTGTGGCTATGTTTTCGCGAGCGGTGGTGCAATCCGGCTGGTGGCCGATCAAATTCTAGGAGCGGGTCGCATTGAGGCGGTGGGTATCGACGGATATGCTGGAAGGACTCGCCTCGAAGCCAACGCCGCGAGTCCTTCGCTCGACGTTAATCCCCCCACCGTCGCGGTTCTTCCAACTCCACTTGTGATATGGCCCGCCGCAAGTGCCCCGACGGTGCGAGTTGTTTCGGTGGATGCCCATGCCGCGCCCTTGGATCCACGTGCCAATATTGGTGCCAGTGGCGATGACCTGACCATTTCCACCACAAGCGCCAACAACATTGTGCTTCAGACTTCAAACTTTCCGACGAACGGAACCGTGAACGTTTACATCAAGCCCAAGCACAGTCCGCAATCGATTCTCCCTGCCAGCCTCGTCAGTGGAAACAGCGCGCTCGCGACTTGGCAGCTTCAAACGGTTTTGCCTCTGAGCCTCACCGTCATCCAGGCCCGCGCCGTGATGCAGTAGGCGCGACCGTTTCTAAATTCATCGCGGTCCGTCGGACAAATGAAAGCGATCCAAACGGGAGGCTGGGGAAGATCATCGCGCCGCGAATGCTGGCTGCGTTTGGGATTCATCGTCCCGTGGCGAGACCGCGACGGCGCGCGTGTTCGTAGCGCAGATTTTCAATCTGCCGTATCGCAGAATTGTATTCTGCCAAGCGCCGACAAGTTCGAGCGCCTTGGAATTATTCAACGCTCTGCCGAGTGTAACTCGGCGATACAGCAGATTGAAAATCTGCGCTACAGCCGAATCCCCGTCCTGCTGATGCTGGTTGCCTGGCTGTTCGTGCCACTGGCCCTTACCGGCCAATCCGTCACTGACAGCGAAGCCATTTCGCGCGAACTGAGTTTGTTCAACTTTGGATTGCCTTCCGCACCGGTGGAGGCCATCTCGCGGGAAGTGAGTGTGTTTAATTTCGGTGCTCCTTCCGCGCCGGTGGAAGCGATTTCCCGTGAAGTGAGCGTCGTGAATCTCGGCCAGCCCTCCGCGCCCATCGAGGCGATCTCGCGAGAAGTGAGCGTCGTGAACCTCGGCGGTTCTTCCGCAAATCTGGAAGCGATTTCGCGCGAGGTCAGTGTGTTCAACCTGGGTCAACCCACCGCGCCAATCGAAGCCATCTCACGCGAGGTCAGCGTGCTGAATCTTCCCCCATTGTCTTGCGTCCCGCCGCCTACCGGCCTGATAGCGTGGTGGCCGGGGGACGGGAATGCGAATGATTTGGCCGGCACTAATAATGGGACGTTGTTCAATGGAGCCACTTTTGATCAAGGCAGAGTGGAGCAGGCCTTTAGATTCGATGGAGTGAATGATGTCGTGAGCTTCGGTCACAACGTCGGCGATTTTGGCACAAACGATTTTGCCATCAGCTTCTGGATCAAGACGGCGTCAGCCAGAGACGAAGCCATGCTTTCAAAACGTCTAACATGCGGATACGCGAATTTTTGGGAGTTCTTGCTGGGCTATCCTTCCGCCGGTCGCCTGTACTTTGACGCGATGGAGTCCGGGGGGGGTGAACCGGAACACTTTGATTTCGAGCCGCCGGCTTGACGACGGTCTTTTTCATCATGTAGCCGTGACGCGAGACGGGGTAAACATGGCATTGTTCCTGGATGGCACGATGGAGGTTTCACAGACCACTGGTGGGCCAACAATGACCGGCAATATCGCTCCGCTTCGCGCCGGGCAATCCGCCTGCTCCGGAGACTTGCCTTTCACAGGCGCGATGGACGAGTTGTCCATCTTCAACCGCGCCCTCTCTTCGAACGAAATCGCCGCCATCTACGCCGCGGGCAGTGCCGGCATGTGCAAGCCCCAGGTGCCGCCCTCCATTGTCGGGCAGCCGACGAACGTGGTTGTTTTTCAAACACAGGTTGCCGCCTTCCACGTCTCAGCCATCGGCGACGTGCCACTACGCTATCAATGGCGGTTCAATGGCAACGATTTGGCGGGGGGCACGAATGACGTGCTCTCATTCTCGTCCGCCCAGCCATCGCTGGCGGGCGCGTACGATGTGGTGGTGAGCAACCCTCTCGGTGCCGTTACCAGCGTTGTCGCCACGCTCACGGTGCGGACGGACATTCCCGATCTCGCCGTCGTTAAACTCGCCGCACCACCGGTCGCGCTCGCGGGGCAGGCTGTGCCGTTTATCTTCACGATCACGAACCAAGGCTCGGGAACCGCATTGTTGCCGTGGGCCAACGCCGTCTTCCTCGGCACGGACACCAACGGCGGCGGCGCGCGGACTCTGGGCAGCTTCCCGCAAGGGACCGCGCTGGTGTCCGGCGCGTCCGTTACCGTCACGCAATCGGTTATTCTCCCGTCCGATCTCGCCGGAGCGTGGTTTCCAGGCATTACTGCGGACAGCGCGGGCAGCGTGTTTGAAACGAACAAGGCCAACAACACCCTCATTGCCATGACGCCGGTCATCATCACCGCGCCCGATTTGGAGGTGAGCGCGCTGAGCACTTCGTCGTCGGGAATTTTTGGGCAGACACTCAGTGTGACGTGGGTGGTGCGGAATCGCGGCACCGGTTCCACGTTTGCTAACTGGAGTGATGCGCTGTACCTGTCGGCCGGCAGCAACTCCACGGTGGGGGCCACATTGCTCCGGACGGTTTCCGCCGCGCGCCCGTTGGCCCCCGGCGAGAGCTACACCAATTCCGCCGTGTTGACCCTGCCGTTGAATCGCACGCTGGTGCCGGGCGGCTACTTCCTGCTCGTGCAGGCCGACTCCGCCAACAGCCAGCCGGAAGCCGACGAGGATAACAACCTGACCAGCCGTGCCATTTCCATCACCCTCCCGCCGCTCCCTGATCTGATGGCGGCCAACGTCAGTTCGGCATCGAACGCATTTCCCGGCCAGGCCATCGCGGTGGAGTGGGTGGTGACGAATCAAGGGCCGGCCAATGCCAGTGGTCCATGGAAGGAAACCATCCGGCTTGTAGCAGACGAGGTCACGAGGCTCACTAATTCCGCTGAAGTTCAGAGCCTCCTCACGTCGGCTGCTACACTCGCGACGCTCACGTTCTCGAATACACTTCCGCCGGGTGCATACCTCACCCGCACCCAAGTCGTCACGCTGCCGGTGAACGGGCCGTCCGGTGATGTCCGGCTCGTGGTCACGGTCGATGCGCAGGATGATGTGTTCGAGGAGAACGAGACGAACAATGTCACCTTCGCCCAAGGGACGTTGAACGTGCCCGTGTCCCTCACGCTGCAATTGTCTTCCGCGCAAATCAGCGAAGCCGCCACCGTGCCTTTGCAGACCACGCTCACGCGGAACGGGAGCACCGCGCAGCCGCTCACGGTGACGGTGATGAACAGTAATCCGGGCGAACTTTCGTTTGTTCAGAGCCTCCTTACGTCGGCTGCTACGAACATCACGATTCCCGCTGGTCAATCAGCAGTGGTCTTTGACCTTTATGCTGTGCGCGACAACGTGGTGGATGGCAATCAACTCGTGACCATCAGCGCGAGCGCATTGGGTTACGAATCGGCCAGTGCGTCGGTGACCGTGCTGAATGCGGACCTGCCCACGCTCACGCTCTCCCCCGCGACCAACACTGTGACCGAGGGCTTCGGCCTCAGCCTGTCCGTGACGCGCGACGTGGTGACTGGCAACGCGCTGACGGTGGCGTTGAGCAGTTCCAGCCCAGGACAGTTAAGCCCGCCGGGCTTCGTCACCATTCCTGCTGGAGCCGCCTCAACCAATTTCACCGTGCTCGCCGTGGACGACGTGAACGCGGAAGCGCCGGCCACCTATTCGATTTCCGCCAGCGCGTCGGGATTCAACAGCGGCGTGGCGAACATCACCGTGCTCGACAATGACGTGCCGCAACTCACCGTTTCGCTCTCCAGCCACAGCGTGAGTGAAGGGGCCGGACCGCAGGCGCTTTCCATGACGGTGACGCGCATCCCGGTCGGTGCGGGCGCGTTGAACATCGAGCCGTTCACGGGCGAGCCATCGTTGTTGGTCACGCCACTCCGCATCACCATTCCGGCGGGGCAGGCATCGCGCAGTTTCCCGGTGGGTGTCATCGACGACTCACTGGTCAATGGCTCGCGCCCGGCGGTCTTGGGGGCTTACGCGCTCGCCACGGGTTCCGGGGCGCGGCTCTGCGAGGCCACTCCCGGCGTGCTCACCGTCACGGACGACGACGGCCCGACGTTGAAACTCACGGTGGCGAAAAAGCTCGTGCGCGAGGGCTTGAATCCCGCCACAACCGGCACCGTGCCCCGCAACACGCCCGCGACCAATTTCCTGCTCGTGTCGCTGTCGAGCAGTCGCACGAACGAGGCCACGGTTCCCGCGTCGGTGACTCTTTCCAACGGGGCCGTCTCGGCGACTTTCCCCGTCATCAGCGTGGCCGACGGCACCAACGATGGAAACCAGACCGTCGTGCTCACGGCCAGCGCGGCGGGATTCACGGATGGCGTGGAGACGCTGGTCGTTTCGGACACCGATTTGCCGGACCTGGTGGTCTCCAGCCTCAGTGCGCCCGCTGCTGCGGTGCCGCAACAGCGGGTGAACGTGACCTATCGCGTGTCGAACCAGGGCTTGTCCGCCACGGCTGGATCGTTCCTCACGCGCATCTACCTGTCGCGCGACTCGGTCATTGGCGATGACGTGCTGGTGGCGCAATTCCGCACCACCAACAGTCTGGCCGTGGGCAGCTACTTCGAGGACAACGAGCAGATTCAACTGCCGCTCGACGTGGGCAACTACTGGGTGGTGGTGGAGACGGATGCCGAGCAGACACTGGCCGAAGTGCTGGAGGACAACAACGTCCGCATCTCCAGCGCGCCGATCGCCGTGGCTGCGGATTACGCCGCGTGGGTGCAGACGGACATCACCAACGCGCCTGCGGGCACACCGGTCCCGCTCTACGGTCGCGCCACCAACAGCCTCGGCGCGGGCGTGGTATCGCGTCCGGTGAACATTCACGTTCTCGTGCGCGGCACACGGCGCATTCTCACGGCCACGACCGATGGCAATGGCGATTTTGCCACCACGTTTGCGCCCTTACCCAATGAAGCGGGCCATTACGACGTGTTCGCCACGCACCCCGGCGTGAGCGCCGCGCCGGTCCAAGACGCCTTCACGTTGCTCGGTTTCCGCGCGAATCCGGCCAGCATTTCGTTGACGGTCGTTGAGTGCAACTCCGCGTCACCACCGCTGAAGGTCTCACGAAGGACATCTATTTTGGCGTAAGCGTGGAACCGCTACGCCCGCGCCTCGTCGCCACGCCCGCCAGCCTCAATGCGGCCATGCTCGTGGGCGGACAGGCCGTGATCGAATTCGACGTGGCCAATCTGGGAGGCGTGGCCAGCGGCCCCATGACCGTGTCTCTTCCCGCCGTGCCGTGGATGCACCTGGCCACGACGAACCCAATGCCTTCGCTTGCTCCCGGCCAGACCAACCGCGTCACGCTGCTCCTCATGCCTGCGGTTGGCCTGCCGCTCGGTCCCTATACCGGCAGCCTCGCGGTCAATGCTGCGACCGCCGGTCTTAGCGTTCCATTCAACTTCCGCGCCGTGAGCGATGCGAGAGGCGATCTGCTGCTCGATGCCGTGGATGAGTTCACTTATTACGCCGAGGGCGCGCCGCACCTGGCCGGTGCCACCGTGACCGTGCGCGATTCCGTCACGCAAACCAACGTGGCTGTGGGAATGACTGACACCAATGGTCACTTCACCGTCACTCAACTGAACGAAGGCTATTACGACATCGAAGTGACGGCAGAGAGGCACACGACTTCGCGGGGCACACGCCGGGTTCGTGCGGGAATCGTAAACGAAGTGCCGGCGTTTCTCAGTCGCCAAACGGTCACTTACACATGGACCGTGGAACCGGTGGCGTTCGAAGATCGATACAACGTCATCGTGGAAACCTCGTTCGAGGCGAATGTGCCGGCGCCGGTCGTCACGGTCGAACCTGCGTTCTTCGATGCTGGCAGCCTCACCGAATCCGGGCAAAGTATCGAAACGGAGATCAAGGTGACGAACCACGGCTTGATCGCAGCGCAAAACCTCGAGTTCAATTTGGGAGCGCATCCCTGGTACGAAATTGCTTTGCCAACCTTGGCGCTTGGTTCCCTACCGGCCAACTCAAGTGTTCGGATACCCGTGACCATCAGGAGAACGGGTGGCCCCGCCCCCGGCATCGCTGCGGGGAAGTCAGCGAGCGTCGCGAAGTCCAGTGTGCCGTGTCACCTGGAACTTGGCCTCGGCTGGTTTTATCCGTGCGGAATTGAAGACGTTTCCACGGGTATCGCCTTTCCTGTTCTCAACGTCGCTGGGGATTGTGAGAACCAGAGAAGGAGGCCCGAGCCGCCGCCCCCGCCGCCCATTATCGTGGGCTGTCAGAATTGCCGGAGGATCATCGATCCGATTCTTCCCATTACTCCAACCCACCCGCAGGAAGGACAGACCTCGTGCGATCAATGTATGGCCACGGCAATCATAAATTGCGGTATCGGCTTCATTCCAGTAGTGGGATGCGCTTACGCGGTGGCTCAATGTCTCGCTCAGGTTCATTCGAACCCCGATGCGAGATCGTCTGCCGAAAACTGCGCTCTTGCCGCAGTCGGCTGCACCGGCCCCCTGGGCAATGCGGGAGCATGCGCCGCGTCTTTTCTGCGATGTAAATGCCCCGGCTACGATCTCGACTCCGTGAGCGCATGTTTTGCCGGCACTCTCGATCCTGCCATGCGATATGCCGGGTTGGTTGTGCCGCAAATCCGACTCATCAAAACCATCGTCGGCGGAAGTTCAACAGCCAATGTCCGAGCGGCGTTGGATGGAGCCTCCGTGTTCAACGAGAGCGGCGGCCCCTGGATCGAGAGCCTGGGCGACGCTGCGTTTACGCCATTCTGGAACGTCTTCGCGGAACAAGTTGCCGTGGGATCTTCCAGTGGCTCACTGATCGACATCGTCGAGGAATTGATCGCGATCGCCGAGGACATTCTTCAGGCGAGAAGCGCAGCTCAAATGCTAGGATTCCAAGATCTGGCCGAGCCGTTTCATGCGTTGGTTGAACAGCGTCGCTTGTCCCAAGATACGGGCGGGGTGTGTGCACGAGTGCGCGTGCGGTTGGAACAACAATCTGTAATTACTCGGGACGGTTTTCGTGCCACACTCGAAATTGATAACCAAGGCCCGTCACGGCTCGAAAACATTCGCGTCGCTGTGAACCTTGATTCGGAAGTGGGAGTTGCCGCCTCTGAATTGTTCTCGGTGCGTTTGGAGAGCGCCACTACCATCTCCTCCGTCGATGGCACTGGTATTCTCCCTGGCAACAGCACGGGCACGGCGAAGTGGCTGATCATTCCAACTGTTGATGCTGCGCCGATTGTGGCGACGACTTATCTCGTCGGCGGGACGCTTAGTTATCGGATCGATGGTAATGACGTGGCAGTGCCGCTGGCGGAAGTCCCGATCACAGTGCTGCCCAGCCCGCGGCTGACTTTGCAGTATTTCCACCAGCGGGATGTGTTCAGCGATGACCCGTTCACACCGCAAATCGAGCCAGCCATTCCTTACAGTCTGGCCGTGATGCTACAGAACCGTGGCTTCGGCGAGGCGAAGAATTTCCGCATCACTTCGGCGCAGCCGCGCATCGTAGACAACGAGAAGGGGTTGCTCATCAACTTCAATATCATCGCTTCGGAAGTGAACGGGCAGCCGGTGTCGCCGTCGCTCACGGTGAACTTTGGCAACATCGGAGCGGGCAGCAACGCCATCGGGCGCTGGCTGTTCACGTCGTCGCTCCAAGGGCTGTTCACGGATTACCGGGCGACCTTTGAGCACATCGACGGACTCGGCAACCCGCGGCTCTCGCTCATCGACGATGTCTCCATCACGAGATGATTCATCTCGTGCAGGCCAGCGGTGTCTGGGAGGACGGCAAGCCTGACTTCCTCGTCAACGAAGTGCCGGACATCGACGATTTGCCGGACACGTTGTACCAAAGCAACGGTTCGACGAATCACGTTGAAGTGGTGCGACTGGCGAGTTGGAGTCCAAGCTTCAGCTTGCCGCCCGTGGGGAACAGCGTGAACGCTGAACTCCAACTCACCGCACCCATGCCGAACGGCTGGGCCTACCTGCGCGTGCCGGACCCCGGCGACGGGGCATGGCGACTCACCCGCGTGCTTCGATCCGATGGCGTCGAGATTTCCCTGAACACGAATGTGGGGATCACGGATCGCACATTCATCGGCCTGGGCCGCCCGCCCATTCGCGAGAACATTCTGCACCTGCTCGATTACAACAGCACCGGCAGCTACACGCTGACCTACGAGCCAGGCTCGACCACGATTCAGGACACGAACGCGCCGAGCAGCAGCGTGACGAATCTTCCGGCTCTGAGCCGGCCGTATTTCCAAGTGAACTGGTCGGGCCGCGATGAGGGACCGCTCGCACAGGCGGTGAGCGGAGTTGCTTACTACGACATCTTCGTCTCGGAGAACGACGGGCCGTTCGTACCGTGGCTGCAACAGACTCATCTCGTCAGCGCCACGTACATCGGAACCCTGGATTCACACTACGCTTTTTACTCGGTGGCCACGGATGCCAATGGCAACCGCGAGCAGCCTCCGTTCACGGCGGACGCGGAAACATTCGTGAGTGTGACCAACTCCCCGCCCTCCATCACGTTGCCCGCCGTGGTGACTCTGAATGAAGGCGAGACGCTGGACCTGTCCTTCACCGCCAGCGACCTGGATGCCGATCAGAATCTAACTTTCTCTCTGCTGCCGGGCGGGCCGCCAGGCGTTGTGCTCAACGCCGCCGCCCGTCGCCTCACCTGGTCCACGGGCGAAGGCAACGGCCCTGGCACCAACCTCGTGGCCGTGGTGGTGCGTGATGATGACTTCCCCAGCCTAAGCGCGACCGGTCGAGTGACGGTGGTGGTGAACGAAGTCAACACGGCACCAATCCTCGCGGCATTGACTAACCGAACAGTGAGCGAAGGCCAACTGCTGACTTTCACGACCGGCGGAAGCGACATCGACCTGCCGGGGCAGCATTTGAACTATGCCCTCGGCAGAAAACCGGCGGGCGCATTCATCAACACCAACTCCGGGCTGTTCTCCTGGCGCCCCAACGAAATCCAGGGCGGCACCAATTATCCAGTGGATGTCATCGTGAGCGACGACGGCGTGCCATCCCTGAGCGCGACGCAGAGCTTCATCGTGACGGTAAAGAACACGGCGAGCGATTTTGTGTTCTCCATCGGTTCCACGAACCTATTCGTTGGCGAAAGCAACTCCGTGCCCTTGGCCGTGGCTTCGGGTGTGGAGTTGAGGGAGCTTTCGTTCCTGCTGGAAACCGACCCGAGCCGGCTGGGAAGTCTGGCCGTGCATCCCCTGGCGGTGGAAGTAGGCTCGGTTTCGTTCCAACCGCTTAATGCCAGTCAGTCGCAGGTCCAGTTGATCGCCGGCAACACGGCCTCGCTGGAGGGAGCGGGACTGCTGGCCCGGCTCGAATTCGTCTCCCTCTCCAACGAGCACTCCGCGATTGTGCCCTTGCGCGCCCTGAACGTGCAGGGCCGGCAGGCCGATGGAAATCTGCTGGCCGATCCGAGCGTGGGCAGCGGTCGCGTCTTCATCGTGGGGCGCGAACCGATTCTGGACGCGGCCCTGAGAACGAACGGAATGCGGGTGGTCACGCTTTACGGGCATCCGAGCCGTTATTACGTGATTGAATCGCGGACGAACCTTCTCGCCGGCCCTTGGAATCCGGTCGCGGCCTTCGACCTGACAAATCCGGTCTGGCCGCTGGAAGACATTGGGAATTCAGAACCGAATGTCTTCTTCCGGGCGGTGGAATTCGCGCGTTCATCGCTGAAGGTGAGGCTGAACGGGGGCCAGGTGGTGATCTCATGGCCGGCCTCCAGTGGCACCTGTGTGTTGGAACAGACCGGTTCCCTCACTCCGCCGGTCGTTTGGTCGCCTGTGACAGAGACCGCCCAAGTGGTGGGCGACGATTCCGTGGTGTCCCTCGCCGGTTCGGGCGATAAATTCTACCGGCTGCGTTGCAATCCTTAGAGCCAGGTGGTGGAAGCGGCGGGCGCGAGCGCGGGCGTCTGATCTGCCCAAGTGGCGCGGGAATCTTTCACGCCGTCTGGCGGGGCGAGACGCCCGCGCCCCGTCTGGCTGGGGCGCATCTTGGAAGCACCGCCTTCATCCCTTGGAACACGAGGCTGAAAAGCCTCGCGATCTGCCGACAAGAATGTCGGCGCTACGTGGCAACGCCGGCTTTCCAGTCTCGCGTGGGCGGGACTTTCAAGAGGCACCCGCGCCCCGACTGGGTGGCCACGTTTCGGAGAACGGTTGCGGCTTGGCGTGGCAACGGGTTCCCTCTAAATATCGCGCATGAGATGGCGGCGTCTTTCGTGGAACTTCTCGCGTCTGCTCTGGTCGGGCCTGACGATGATGGGAGTGCCGTCTCTCCTCCTGGCCGCCACCAACCCGCCCTCCCAGTTGTTCACGCTTACGGCATTGCCCGTTGAAATCACCGGCGCGTCCGAGTTGCCCCGGCGCGTCTTCGCGGGGCCGGCGCATTACGTCATCGAGTCGGTGCTGCCGAACAGCAGCTTTGGCGGGCGGATCGCCATTGGCGATTTCAACGGGGATGGCCGTCCGGAGTTGGCGGTGGGTGTGAGCCGTTTCAAGGTGGGAGGCCGGCAGGTGGGCAAGGTGGGCATTTTCTCGTTTCCCTCCCCCGGCGCGGTACCGCGACTTGATTCGCAATGGCAGGGCGGGCTGTCGTCACGACGATCCGGCGCGGAGTTGGAGACGGGTGATGTGAACGGGGATGGAAGCACGGATTTGCTGGTCGGTGTGGCCTACGTGTCGGCTGCGCAACAGCATGTGGGCATGGTGAAGCTATTCACGGGCGGTCGCACGGGGCTGCTGTGGGAACCGGCCTGGGACAATCTCGGCACAGACTCGTCCGGCCCGAAGCAGAAGATGCTCGTGGCCGATATGAACCGGGATGGCGTCGCGGACGTGGTGATTGCCTCGGCGTCCATCGACAAGGCGTCGAGCCGCGGCGGTGGCGTGTGGCTGTTTGCCGGCTCCACGAACGGCTTGTCGCGGCAGCCGATGTGGTCCGCGCACCCTGGGGTGGAAGATTCCATGTTCGGCGCGGCTTTGCTCGCCGCGGATGTCAACGGCGATGGCTGGCCGGATTTGTTGGTTGGCGCGCCGCAAGATGGCAATGGGACCGTGAGCATTTTCTGCGGAAGCCCAGGAGGTTTGCCGAAGAAGCGGGCGCAAGTCCTGACGGGCCGGGCCGCCGACAGCGCATATGGCAGCGCGCTGGCCAGGGTCGGTGATCTAAATGGGAATGGCTGCATCGACGTGGTGGTGGGCGCACCCGGCGTGGAAAAGAAGCGGGACTGGCCAGGCGAAGCTTACTTGCTCCATGGTTCGCGCACCGGATTGGTGCAATCGACGGGATGGCGCGCGGTGGGATGGCGCGCGGGAGCGGCGTTCGGGGATTCGGTGGCTGGCGTGGGCGATGTGAACGGCGACGGGAGACCCGACCTGCTGATTGGCGCGCCGGGCCAGCCGCGTGAAAACACCATGCCGGGCCGGGTTTCATTGTGGCTGGGACGAAGCGATGGTTTCTCTCCCGCACCGGACTGGGAGGTGACAGCGGACGTAAATTACACACGGCTGGGCGGGGTGGTGACGGGTGCCGGTGATCTGGACGGAGACGGGCTGAATGACTTTGTGGTCACGTCTCACAACCAAACCGCGCACGGCACCACGGTGCGGGTGGGGCGGGTGGATGTGTTCCGCGGGCTGCGGCGGGGATACGGAGCCGGCGAACAATTCCCGGCAGATGGCGTCGTGTGCATGGGCGCAGATCACACGGACGAAACGCGTAAGGCGAAAGCCCGGGAAATGCTCGTGTCCGCAACAAACTCTGTCGCCGCGTCGGCCCGGGCGCAGGCTCAAACTGTCCGACAGACCAGAGGACGAATGTCGGTGATAGGTGGAATTTCTTTCGTACTTGCCGTGGCGGCGGTCTGGCTGTGGCTCAATCGCCGGCACGTCCGCAGCGAAACGGCACGACTGGAGCGTGAACGCATCGCGCGGGATTTGCATGATGGTCTCGGTTCCAGCATGCATCGGTTGCAGCGCCTCACGGAGTTGTTGAATCAGGTAGAAACAACTTCTCCCCGGGCCCAGCGGTATCGCGACGAGTTGATCCGCACGGCGCAGGAACTGGGCGGTTCGATGGACCTCACCATATGGGCGGTGCAGCCGGAGAATGACACGTTGGAGAATCTCGTGAGCTATCTCGCGGGCTACGCGCCTTCCGTGCTGCAACCGAACGGCATCGATTGCGAATTGGATTTGCCGGCCACCTTGCCGCCGCGAAGACTGCATGGTGACATGCGGCAGCAATTGTTACTCGCGGTGAACGAGGCGTTGAACAATGTGGTGAAGCACTCGCGGGCCGAACACGCCTGGCTGCGCGTGGCGTGGAGGGAGCCGTGGCTGCAAATCGTGGTGGAGGATGATGGGTGTGGATTGCCGGACGACGGTTCTGGCCAGCGGGACGCTGGCGGCACGTTGGGGGCAGCCGCTGCGCGGCCCGGCGGCGGGAATGGCTTGAAGAACTTACGCGAGCGGTTGGCCGCATTAGGTGGGGAGTGCCTGGTGAGTGCTTGCAAGGCAGGTGGTGTTTGCGTGGCGATGCGGTTGCATATCGGCGCCGTGGCCGCCGGGTAGCGGGCGGAACGTGCTGGCAGTTTGCAAACGGCAGAAGTCCGGGCGCAGGGTCTTGCGAGAAGAATGAGTAATGCACCGAGTCGCTTCTGCCGGTGGCAAACCGGCCGCACGTGGCGTGCGTTGCGGCAATTCATCACTTGCACTGGCGGTGAACATTTTCGAGGATACAAAAATTATGGCAGTCAAAGTCCGAATTCCGACTCCGCTCCGCAAGCTGACGAACGATCAGGAACTCGTCGAAGTGCAGGCCAAGACCATTAGCGACGCGATCATTGAGTTGCAGGGCCGTTTTCCTGGCATTCGCGAACGCCTAGTTGACGAGAGCGGCGCGGTGCGGCGCTTCGTGAACGTGTACGTGAACGAAGAGGACATTCGCTTTCTCCAAAACCAGCAGACACCGCTCAAGGACGGCGATGAAGTGAGCATCATTCCGGCGATCGCTGGAGGGTAGGCAATTGCGGATTTCAGAATGCGGATTGCGGAATTAAATTTATGCCACGCGCGAAAGCCAAGGTGAGTTCAACCAAACCGAAACCCGCTGCTGCGAAAGCGCCTGCAAACGGCAAGCACCAGCGCCGTCTCTGGCTGATGTATCCTCCCAAGCTGATCACGACACCGTTGATCTGGCAGCTCGGTCACAAGTTCCCGGTCGTGACCAACGTCCGCCAGGCGAGCGTGACCGACGAGATCGGGATCGTGTGTCTGGAGATCGAAGGCACTCGGGCCGATGTCAAAGCGGCGATCGATTGGATGGAGAAAATCGGCATCAGCGTCGAGCCGGTTGAGATCAATGTGATCGAGAGCTGAGGCGAGCAGAATTGAGTTCTGCTCTTACTTCGCGAATTCCACGCAGCGCGTTTCGCGAATCACTGTCACGCGAATCTGTCCCGGGTATTGCAGTTCGTCTTCGATTTTTCGGCTGATCTTGCGCGCCAGCTCGAAGGCATGGTCGTCATTGCACTGCTCGGGATGAACGAGCACGCGCAGTTCGCGGCCGGCTTGCACGGCGTAAACTTTCTCCACGCCTTCGAAGGACATCCCGATGCGTTCGAGATCCTCCACGCGCTTAATGTAGGTGGTCATCGTTTCTGAGCGGGCCCCCGGACGTGAGGCACTGATCGCATCGGCGGCGCTCACGAGCACGCCCCACGGTCCCGCCGCGGGAACTTCGCCGTGATGTGAGGCGACGCCATTCACCACAGCTTCCGATTCACCGCAGCGCTTGATGATCTCCGCGCCCACGATGGCGTGCGGTCCTTCGATCTCGTGATTCACCGCTTTGCCGATGTCGTGCAGCAGACCCGCACGCTTGGCGGTCATCACGTCGAGGCCGAGTTCCGCAGCCATCAATGCCATGAGGGCGGCGACTTCGATGGAGTGCTCAAGAACGTTCTGCGAATAGCTTTGGCGAAACTTCAAACGCCCGAGCAGTTTCACGATGTCGGCGTGCATCGGCGCGACGCCGGCACGAATGACTGCTTCTTCGCCGGAACGAAAAACGGCTTCCTCCATTTCACCGCGCACGGCGGTCACCACTTCTTCAATGCGGGTTGGATGAATGCGTCCATCGGCGATCAACCGCGCCATGGCTTCGCGGGCGATCTCGCGGCGCACAGGATCAAAGCCCGAAAGCACGACCGCGTTCGGCGTGTCGTCGATGAGGACGGTGACGCCAGTGGCGCCTTCGAACGCGCGGATGTTTCGTCCTTCGCGCCCGATGATGCGGCCTTTGATTTCGTTGTCGGGCAGCGCGAGCGTGGCGCTCGTGCTCTCGAAAGTGGTGGAGCCGGCGTAGCGTTGAATCGCGGTGGCAACGATCCACTTGGCTTTCTCTTCGGCGCGGACCTTGGACTCTTCAATGATGTGGCGTGAAATGGCGCCGGCATCCGCTTCGGCCTGTTGCTCCACTTCGCGCATCAATTGCGCGCGTGCTTCCGCTTCGGAGAGGCGCGCGGTGGACGCCAGTTTATCGCGAACTTCCTGGGTGAGTTTGGTGAGCTCTGACTGTCGGGCTTCGACTTGGGAGGACTGTTTCTGCACCTCGTCGGTCTGGCTGCGTAACGATTTCTCCTGCGAGACGAGGTTTTCGAGCTGGCGATTGATCAGGCTTTCGCGCTCGGCCAATCGCGCCTCCGTTTCGGCGAGTTGTTTCATGCGCGCCGCGATCGGCTTTTCTGATTGCTCGCGGATCTTCAGCGCTTCTTCGTTGGCGCGCAGCTTGGATTCGCGAACGAGCGCGTCCGCTTCGACACGCGCGGTATCGAGAGCTTTCCGGGCTTGTTCCACGCGGCCGCCCGCGATGGCTTGATCCTTCCATCGGAGCACAAGGTAAGTCGCCAGTGCCCCCGCCAGGAGGGCAACGGCGCCGACCAGGTAAAGGTCTGTTGCTGCAAACAAAATCATTTCAGGCCGCGCGTTTTCGCAGTGCGTTGAAAGTTACAGGTTGAAGGTTGCAGGTTTGGAGGCTTGGAACGAGCGCCAACCTGAAACTTTCAACTTTCAACCTTCAACTCCGCACTCCAACCAGCGCGTCGGAGTCAAAATCGAATTCACACGAACGTCATGCGGTTCCACGGGAATTTCGGCTACGATCTGCGCATCAAACGCGACCCCGCATTTGTGCCCGGGAACCCCGGCCAGCAGGCGATCATAAAACCCTTTTCCGCGACCGAGCCTGCGACCGGCAAGATCGAAGGCTATTCCAGGCACCAGCGCCAAGTCCAGATGCTTTAAGGAAACTGCGGGACAACCCTCGTGCGGCTCGAGCGCGCCGAAGCGCCCGGGCGCCAGATCGGCGCGGTTGGAAACCTGCGCGGCGGAGTAAACGCCCTGCGCGGCATCGAAACGCGGGAGGCAGACAACTTTGCGTTGCGACAACGCGTCGTCGAGCAAAGCTGAAATGTCCGGTTCATCGGCGAGCGGGGAGAAGAGGAGCACCGCCGCCGCGCGCTGCCAGACGGGCTGCGAACGAATGATCTCACAAAGCTGGAGCGACGACGCCGCGCGCAGCTCTGGGCCGAGCGCGCGGAACTGGGCCCGCACCTGGGCGCGGAGAGCTGCTTTGCCGGACGATTCCATCTCGATGGCGCACGGTTTAACTCCCTTCACCGCGCCGCGTCCAGACGAGTCGCGTGGATGAAGGCTGGTCGGCGGGGTGAGGATTCAGAAAGGGCGAGGGGGACAACTCGGAGCTTTGCAGGCTGTCTCGGGATTAGGCGGCGTTGTCATCCTGAAATCCAAACTAGCGCGAGTGTGACAGACGCAAACGCAATGCTCAACGGCAGCGCGATGCCGACAGCAACTAACCACCGCTTGGATGCACTCGCTGAACTCAGCCGTCGAGAGCGTAAGAGCGTCCACGAATAGCCAAGAAGCGGGAGCGCAACCAGCCAGAGATAGAGCGTGGCGTTCTGGATGCGAGAATACTCAAAGCCAAGCAACGATGGGATTATGCGGTCGAGAAGGAAAAGGATGGCGCACAAAACAGAGATGCCGCACATCCGAAGTGCTACTGCCGGACAATTGAGTGGTGAATGCGTGGTCATAGCGGCCTACCACGTAACCCGGCCAAGAAGTTTGCAGCCTGTCCGGTTCATGCGCGGAGCGTAGTCGGCAGGTGGAGCGCCGTCGAGTGCAACTCCGGGCGGCGGGATGGATTCTGAAGCGTCGCCGGACAAGGCGGTCCCGGAGCACATCGATACGCGATTGGGCTACGCGCTCCGCTTCTGCGCTTCGGCCACCATTGCTCGCCAGCGATCGACGCGTTCCTTGATTTTCTTTTCCGTGCCCTGATCGGTCGGCTCGTAGTAACGCTTGAACGCGCCGAGATAATCCTGCGGCACGAAATGCTCGGGATGATCGTGCGAGTACTGATAGCCCTCGCCGTGGCCGAGCTGTTCAGCGCCTTTGTAATGGGCGTCGCGCAGGTGTTTGGGCACCGGCAGGGTGCGGCCGGATTTCACATCGGCCAGCGCGGCGTCGATGGCGCAGATGGCGGAGTTGCTCTTGTTCGCCGTGGCGAGATAGATCGCGGCTTCGGCAATCGGAATGCGCGCTTCCGGCCAGCCGACGAATTCCGCGGCTTGATGCGCTGCAGACGTGAGCACGAGCGCCATGGGATCAGCAAGTCCCACGTCTTCAGCGGCGGCGATCAACATGCGGCGCGTGATGAAGCGCGGGTCTTCACCGGCGTGAATCATTTTCGCGAGCCAATAGAGCGTCGCGTCCGGATCGCTGCCGCGCATGGATTTGATGAAAGCGGAGATCGTGTCGTAGTGCGCGTCGCCATCGCCGTCGTAAACGATCGCCTTCTTCTGGATGCTCTGCTCGGCGACTTGCAGCGTGATGTGAATGAAGCCGTCGTCGCCGGGCGCGGTGGTGCGCGCGGCGATTTCGAGCGAGTTCAACGCCTTGCGCGCATCACCATCCGACATGCGGGCGACATGCTCCAGCGCGTCATCATCAGCGCGAACTTTCATGTGGCCGAGGCCGCGATCTTCGTCAGCAAGGGCTCGGTGAAGCAGCGCGAGCAAGTCAGCTTCGGCGAGCGGCTGAAGCTCAAAAATTTGCGAGCGCGAGACGAGCGGCGAATTGACGAAGAAAAATGGATTGTGCGTCGTGGCGCCGATCAATCGCACGACGCCGCTTTCCACATCGGGCAACAGCACATCCTGCTGCGATTTGTTGAAGCGATGGATTTCGTCGATGAACAGGATCGTCGGTTGGCCTGTGTTCGCCAGCCGGTTCGTGGCGGCAGCGAGGACGCGCCGCATGTCGGCGACGTTTGATTCCACGCCGCTGAGTTTCTCGAACTTGTTCTTCGTGTGCAGCGCGATGAGTTGGGCGAGGGAAGTTTTCCCCGTGCCGGGCGGTCCGAAAAAGATCAGCGACTGAATGCGATCGGCCTCGATGGCACGGCGCAGCAGTTGGCCCGGCGCGAGAATGTGTTGCTGCCCGGCGTATTCATCGAGCGTGCGCGGACGCATGCGCGCGGCGAGGGGGGCGTTGGATGGAATGCGCGATTCATTGGGTTCGCTTTCAGCCGATTCGTGCTTCGGCTTGGCGGCAAACAGATCATCGCGTGACATGCTGCGAAGCTACGGGAAAATAAAAAACCCCGCCAGTGCCGTGGGTAACAGTTCCTTTGAACTTATCGAAAACAGGTGGGACCGGCTTCGGTGGCGTTCGACTTCCAGTTAAGGCCTGTCGGTGGCCACAGAGTGAAGGGTCCCTTTGTTTTTGAGCTTACGGTTCAAGGACTTTGCTTCGATACACGAGCATAGGCAGGGTAAATTGTTTCCTGCATTCGCAGTCAAAGATCAGTGCCGCATCGCTGCGACGCACGGAGTATCGGCGGAACCTGTGTGCGGCTCAAGCGCGGAGGCGGTAATTCTCCGAATTTTCTTCAGCGCAAGTTCAGCGCGCAAAACTCGTCGAACGATCCGCCGAAAAGTTTTTTCACGTCGCGCTCGATTTCGCCGCGCGTCGGAGTCCAGCCCGTCGCGGCGAGATCTCCGTACTTTTCAGTCAACACGCTCGCGATCACGCGGCGCGAGTGCTGCCATTTGTAAATCACCTGGTCGAGCACGCGCGCGTCGGAGTGTTGCGGCGTGACGCTGAGGCCGAGCATCTCGATGCGCATGCGCGTGATTTCGTCGATGAGGCTTGGGTTGTTGAGAAACCACCAGCAGCCGAAGATGTGCAGGTTGCGGAACTTGCGCGCAAGCACGCACAACTCGTGCTGATTCTCGCGGGCGAGCACGGTGGCTGCAAACTTCGTGTCGGGAAACGCGGCGCAAAGATTCTTCAAGGCGGTGAGATCGGTCAGGCCAATGCCATCGCCAGCGAGACGCAATCCCGGATTCACCTGTCGAACCACGCCGGGCATGAGAGCGAACGGCAGTCCGAAATCGCGGCAATGCGGCACGACCGCCTTCTCGATCAACTGCGCACAATCATCCTGCGCGGGGAATCGGAAATCAGGAGGCAAGGAAACCATCAGAAACCTCGCGTTCATGCGCTTGGTCCAATCTTCGAGGAAGCGGCGCACCTCGCTGACGGTTTTTGCGTTGAGATCGGGCGTTACCGCGTAGCCCCACTTCGCGAGTTGCGGTGCAGAGGCTTCCCAGGCGAGCAGAAGCGGGTCGATCCGCAGCGCGGCCGTGAAGCGTTGATCACGCTTGAACCCGCGCTCCCACACCGGACGTTCGAGATCATCGAACGGCGAGTTCGTCATGCAAACAGTGCTGACGTTTGCGAGTTCCAAGCAGCGGGTGATGTAATCTTCGGCCGTCCATTCGCTGAACCAGTTGCGGATCGCGTTGAGGTCGCGTTTGCGCACCTCGATGCCCAGAGCGTTCAGAGTCGTGAGCACGCCGCGGCAGGATTCCGAGATGGGCGAGTTCTGGATGAAGAGCGCGTTCCAGATCAGTTCCGCCTGACGCGACTTCGGCATGGCCCAGAATTTTTCAAAAGGCATGTCGAAATAACGAAACGCTTCGGCGACGAGATAATGATACGTGAGCAATTCATCCACGCCCCACAACAGCAATTCGCCAAAAGCGGGATCATAAAGGTGGGTGTGAATGTCGGAGACAGGAGTGCTGGCGACGATTTCTTCGACTACAGCGGCGACTTGCTCGCGCGCATGTTCTGCAGTGATGGGTGTCATTAACGCCGCAGAGGCTATCGTAAACGGCTACTATTCGCACTCGGTTTCTGAAGTTTGTCGTCACGTTACGACTACATGAAGACAACGGCGATCTTGCCACGTTGGAGCTTTTCGCGTTCGCTTGCGCGCTCGTTTATGCAACGACTCCCTGGATTTCGCGATTTTTATCCCGAACCGCTCCCGGCCGCTGACGTCTGGAGTGCGGACGCGCGCCAATACATCTTCGACAAATGGCGCAACACCGCGCGGCGCTATGGCTTTCGCGAATACGACGGGCCGTCGCTGGAACCGCTCGAACTCTTCACGATGAAGAGCGGCGACGAGATCGTGGGCCAGCTCTACAACTTCATCGACAAGGGCGAGCGCGGCATCTCGCTCCGTCCGGAGATGACACCCACGCTGGCGCGGATGGTCGCGGCGCACGAGCGCGCCTATAAGAAGCCCATCAAGTGGTTCGCCATCCCGCAGCTCTTCCGCTACGAACGCCAGCAGAAGGGCCGGCTGCGCGAACACTTCCAATTCAATGCGGATATCGTGGGCGAGAACGATCCGGCGGCAGACGCGGAGATCATCGCGCTGCTCATTGATTCGCTGCGCGCTCTCAATCTGACGGCAGACGATTTTGTCATCCGCCTGAGCAGCCGGCAGGCGTGGCAGCAGTTCTTCGAGGAGCGTTGTTCCGATTCGGCGAAGTCCTA
>JBBRBM010000056.1:0-31036 GCA_038205745.1 Verrucomicrobiota bacterium
ATGATCAGGCCGTTGGTCTGGCCCGTGGCCGGGTCCAACTCGTGCAAGGCGGTGGCGGTGCCGCGGTCGGTCATCGTCCCGCTGGCGTCGGCAAAGGCATAGACCTTCTCCGTGCGCAGATCGGAAACGATGATGAAGCCCGACGGAAACGTGGTGGGATTCGCCAGGCCATTGGCGTCCCAACGCCGGAACTCGGAGTCACCGACGCGACTGGCGAACAGGTGATCCGCCGACGCGGCCAGACTGCCGGCCAGGCTGGCGTCGGTGAAGACGGCGTTGCTCGTCGTGAGCGAGATGATCTTGAACCAATTGGTGTTGGTGGTGGCGTGGGCGGAGACGGCGCCGAGCGCGAGGGCGCCGGCCAGGAACAGGGGATGAGTGAGTTTGGGCATGGGGAGGTTGCGGTTTGATTCGTGGAGTCTGTTGAATTGGGTGGTGAAACGTTAGGCGTGAGGCGTGAATGGGGACAGTCAGGGTTTGAGGAGGTGATAGAACCGTGCCGGCAACGTGGCGGGCGAGTTCGCGGCGAGCCGGAACCCGGTAAGGGCATTAGAGCGCAGGCGTGGGTTCATGGTGATTCATTTCGTTGAAGGGACTACGGGCCGACGCGGACGCGGTAGAAACTGGCGGCATTGGTGGGTGTGGAGAGCCAGAAAGAGGCTCCGCTGGCACCGACTTCGGGCAGGTTCGGCACCGTGGCCCATTGCGTGAGGTTGGTTGAGGACTGGAGGCGTACTGGGATTTCGCCAGCGAGATAGCGGGCGAGGTTCGCTTGCATATCCACGAATACTCCGAATTGGTCGCCGTCGCGCGTGGTGCCGGCGATGCGCGGGCGTGTGGTAAACTTCGGCGGCGCGGGCCGGCCCAAAATCGCGATGCCTTTGATGGCGGCGTTCTCCGGCGGGTTGCCCGTGCCGCGATCCAGCACGGCGATGTCGAGGATGCCGTCGGTCACCTGCACGTTGAACGGGACTTGCGTGGCGGTGTAAAGCCGGCCCAAGCCGTCGCCGTACGGCGGCAGCGCGGCGTCGGCCTGGTTGTAGGCGTTGGTGCGCTGGCGTTCGACTTCGAGGTCGAAGAGGCGCGCGCAGTTTGAGCAGCCGGTGCCGCCGAGTCTGGGGCTGACGCCGGGCGGGTAGTTCTCGGAGAAATAGAGCAGCACGGTGTACCAGCCGTTCGGCACGCCGACCTGGTAGCGGATGGCGCCGTCGAACCAGCGTTCGCTGTTGAGCATCGCGTCGGGCAGGTAACGGTCGCCGAGCAGCGTGTTGGTGATGACTGGTATTGCGGGGAACGTGGAGCGAAACGTGTTGCTCGTGACGAGATAGGGCGCGTCGGGCACCCACCGGCGGCCGAGCACGTCGGTGGATTCACTGGTCGCGCCGCAATCAATGTAGAAGGCGGTGCCCAGTTCGAGGTCCACGTCGCTGAAGTATTGGTTGAACAGATTGGTCGGCATGATTTGCTGGAGTTGTTGCAGCATCGGCACGATGCCGCCGGGATTGCCACCGGCTTGCTGGACGGTGAGGTAGAGGTCTTTCACCTGGGCAAGCAATGCGGCGAGTTTGGTGGCGTTGGTTTGCCCGGAGCGAACCATGTTCGACACGGACATCCCGCCGACGATATCGGGAAACGCATACGGCTCCGTGGCACCGCCGCGATAGAAACGCTCGGCAGTCGGCACGATCAGCCTCTGGCCCCGGCCCAGCACTAGTTGCACGCGTGCGAAGGGATCGCCGCCGCCGGTGGGATCGAAGGTGAGCGCGTCGTCAAAACCGTCCGCATTGACATCGCTGGCCCGGCTCACGCCGAGGGGCGGTTTGGCCACGCCACTGACACCCCAAGTGCGCCAGGCTTCTGTCGGCTTGCCCGAGCCGACGATCCGGGAACCGAGGAAGAATGAGACGCGTCCGCGGAGTCCCTCCGGGTTGGTTTCATCCGGCGCTCCGACGGCCACGTCGCCCAGACCGTCGCCGTTGAGGTCGCCGAGACCCGCGAGGTCGGTGCCAAAGTGGGCACCGGCGAAGCCGCCGAGCTGGCCCCACAGATTGCCGGCGAGGCCTTCAATCGAGCCGCGAAACACGGCCGCATAGCCTTCCTGGAGGGTGAACTCGCCACTGCCGTAAAACGGCGCGCTCACCAGCACGTCGGCGTAGCCATCGCCATCCACGTCGCCCGCGCCCGCGACGGCGTAGCCGAACTGGGCGTTGCCAACTCCTCCAGTCAGAAGGCGATTGGGCGAGGTGCTTACCCCGGACGCCGAACCGGGATAAACAAAGATGGCCCCTTGATCCGAAAGGCCATTGTTGAAACGTGGCGCTCCCACGATGACCTCGGCGAAGCCATCATGATTCAGATCCGCCACGGCCACGGAGTGGCCGAACCAGTGCAGGCTGGCCCCATCCACACTCGTGGGAATCAGCGTCGTCGCCGGCGAGGTCGCCAGGCCATTGGACGAGCCCAGATAGACGAACACGCGGCCCAGCGGCACAGACGGAGAGACGGAGTTCTGGTAGTAGGGCGCGCCGACGATGACGTCGCTAAAACCGTCGTGGTTGATGTCACCCGCGGCGAGCGCGAAGCCGAATCCCGCGTTGGGAGAATTTCCCTCGACCGACCAGATGGCGTTGCTCGCATCGAGCATTCCGCCCGCGCCCAACCGAGACCCGGAAAATAGAAACGCCGCGCCTTCGTTGGTTTGGTCGCCCGTGAACAAAGGCGCGCCGTAGAGCAAGTCCGGCACGCCATCGCCATTCACGTCGCCGGTGCCGAGCACGTTGCGCGCAGGCTGCGCGCCTCGAAAGAGTCCCGAAGTCCCGGGCAGCGAGACCACGGCATGAGGCGCCGGCGGAAAACCGTTGCGCCCGCCGAGGAAAATGTGCGCCGCCACATTCGTGCCGCGAAGGCCAAGCGCCATGTCCGGGAAACCGTCGCGATTCACGTCGCCGATCAGCGCGGCGCCCGCGCCGTAGAGTTGCCGCGGGTCCACCGGGCTCCAGGGCGGTTCCCCGGAAACGCCTTCCACCAGGAGTCCCATCTGATCGAGCGGCGCGATCTGGTCGCGGATGGGATTGCGGTTGTTGATCCGGTTCGTGCAGGTGATCAGGTAATGCCGGCCCAACTGCGTGGCGGCCGAACTGAGGGTGCCGTTGTTGAGCGTGGCGATGCGCGTCGAGGTGAACGAGGCGGCGAAGTTGCCATTGTGGCTGGATGCAGAGGTGCTGACGCTGTTGGTGTAATGGTAGAAGAAGCTGGAGATGCGGCCCGGATCATCATCGAAACCCTCGTCGGCCTCATAGCCGCCCATCCAGAAATTGATATAGGGGCTGAAGGAAAGGATGTCCGGTCCCAGGCGGCGCAACGGATCGACCGAGAGAGGCGGACGGCGGAACACCGAATCCGTGCTGCCCGTTTCCCAGGGCGGATTGAAGGTCATCGTTCCGTGCGCGTTGTTGAACCCATCGAGCAGGCGCGTCCAGGACTGGCCGGTACTGGGGAGCATGAGCCAGAGAACCCAATCCCCATCGGAGCCGGGCCAGCGCAACTTGGAGTCGAGGTCGTTGGCAATGTTGAGCTGGTGGAGCGCCACGCGATACTGGGCCAGGCCCCAATTGTCAGCTTTCGGATACACCCACGCCGCTTCGATGCGCCGCGAGTAAGTGCTGAACGGGTGACCGCGCAAATCGAGATGCACCCGAAGGTATTCATAGGTGACGCCGTTCACCGTTTCGTTCGTGCGCGTGACGGTCGGGTACGGGCCGTCGCTGGCGTGTGGGTTGGACATCGTCACGTAGAGCGGAGCGCGCGGACGGGTCTGCCCCACTTCGGCAAAGACGTCGCTGGGATTTTTCGGCAGATAAATGTTGAAGTCGTATTCCCGCTGAATGGGTGACTGCGTGATGTTGCGGTCGGCGTCGAGGTAGTAAGGGCAGCGCTCCGGATGCCCGGGATTCTCAGCGAGGCACTGCGCGTAGTTGGGATTGCATCGCGCCGGCTGCGCCAGGCTGTTGTTCCCGCCGCCCGTGTTGTCGCCGGTGTCCGAGTTGAACCAGAGGTCGCTGACGATGCCGGGCACGTACAGGTTGTTGCCCGCCGTGGCGGTGGCGGTGTTGGTGACCAGATCAAACGTAAATGTGGCGTTGTCCGGGATGCGCACCGGCCGGTTCTTATGCACGGCCCAGCCGACGACCGGATGAATCTCCGTGTAAAACGGCTCATGCCCGCAATCCAGAATCCAAAAGCCAAACAACGAGACGCGGTCGCCCTCCACCGGGCGCAAGTGGTCGGGAAATTTGTCGCCCTGGGTTTCGCCGGCGAGCAGGTGCGGACTCTCCTCCCACTCGGGCTTCGTGGAAACCAGGTTGTAGTAGCGCGGGTCCGGCGAAACGACCACGCCCACATCGTGGATGACGTACCAGTCGCCGCCGCTCCAAGCCAGATCGTGGTTGAACGGCGCGTCGGTAATGGGTGGCCAGGACCGGACCACATAACCTTCCACAAGCTTGTAGTCGTTCGGCCCGCTCCACGGATTCACCGTGACCCACTGCGGATCAATGAGCCCGCCGCCGCCCTGGCAACGGCACGAGCGCTCCGCATCGGTGAGGTCGAGCTTCGTCGTTGGCTGCATGGCCGACGGCGGCAACACGGGGCGCTCCTGCACACGCAAGGGCAGCTCGGCCTCGGCCCGGATGACGATCGTGCCGCTGGACGTGGTCAGTTGGAATGTGTTGGTGAGGCCCGCAGTCTCGATCACCGGGCAGTTGCCGGAGGGGCAAATCGTCAGTTGCACCGTGTAATCCCCGGCGCGCGGCAGCGTGAGCGAGGCGGTGTTGCCGCTGGCGATGACTTGCGCGTTCGCCCCCGCCGGCTGGCTCAGGATGATCCACTGGCGCGGCACCTCCGGCGGCAGATCCAGGAAATAGCTCGTCAGGCAATCCGAGTTGATACGGCGAATCCTTGAGCGCGCGGACACGAGCTCGACCTTGCAACCGACCAGATTCTGCCCGCGCCATTCCAGCTTCACCTCGGTGATGCCGGGGATATTGCTGCAATTGCTCCGCGGCGTGCCGTCGTCGTTCAGCGGCTCCAAGGCGGGCGTGGAAACGGCGCTAAACAGGGCGAGCAACAGCGCGACACGGGCTGCAGCAGGGATGACAACCCGTGCCACAGTCCCAGACGGGAAGGAATGGAAGCCGATGCCCCAATGAGGAGAGGAATGATGTTTCATAGTTGATGGTGGTTGACTTCACGGTTTGAAGACTCGGTAGAATTTTGTCGGCAACGTGGCCGGGACGGTGGCGGGATTGTTCGTGCCGCTCGGCGCGTTGACCCAGTTGGTCGGCGAGAGACTGTCGGTGGATTGCAGGACGAAGCCCGGCGTATTCGGCGTCCACCAGATCGTGGCGAAACCCGGAGCGGCGTTGGTGATGTGGAGCGTGGGCGCGCCGGGCGTTTGCACGAGAGTCGGCAAGACCCAGAATCCGCCGGTGAGCGAATAGACCCCATTGGTCAGCGGCCCGCCCGCGTCGTGCTGGCCGATGGTGCCACTGACGGAATACACGCCGCCCGTGCTGGTGCCGCCGCCGCCGTCGATGGTGAACCAGTCGATGGTGTAGGATTGGGAACGAGCCGTCACGGCGCTGAAGAACACCGCCAGGGCAAGGTAGAAGGATTTCATTTTGTTGGTTTGTTATGGGTTATGGTTCGTTGGCACGGAGCATCAGGCTCTCAAGTTTTGCGAGACGCTTTTCCAGTTCACGAATCTTCGCGTCTTTCTCGCGGACGATTTGGTTCAACCCCTGAATCGCCGCCAGCGCCACTCCGTCGGCATCCACGGTGGCGATGTGTTTGTCGTCCTCGCCCAAGCCGAAGGCGGCGCGGAAATCCTGCGCCATCGGGCCGTAGTGCTTCGCGGCGGGACGGTTCGTGTAGCTCCAGCTTTGGATGGGCAGGCTGGCGATCTTCTCCAGGACGTCACGACCGTCCACGGCGGCGAAGTCCTGCTTCGCGTTCCGGTCGCTGGTCAGGACCATCGCGCCATTCACGGTCAGGCCCGCGGCATCCAGCGTCATCCGATCTTGGCCGCCCACTCGGAACGCCATCTGGTCGCTGCCCAGATAGCCGATCTGCCCGGGCGTAGTGCTGGCGGTTTCGAAGTTGATGGCTGCGAGATAGCCGGGCGAGGCCGTGGTATTCTTCAGGATCAGGACCGCGCCATTGACGTTGTTGGTGCTGGTGAACCGGCCCACCGCCTGACCGGACTGCACGTCCAGCGGGTAGGACGGGGCGGTGAGGCCCAGGCCAAGATACCCGGATCGGCTCAGGCTCATCAACGGAACGCCGCCGGTCCCGCCGTTGCCGGCGGTGTCCGAATGACTGCCGCCGCGATACCAGTGGAAGTCATTCCCGGTCCGGAAATACTGCGCGTCGCTCTGCACGCCGATGCCGTAGCCGGCGGTCCAGAGGTTCAACATCTGCCGCGTCTGGTTGCCGAAGCTGAGGCTGGTGTCGTTGTTCAGGCGCACACCGCTCGAAGCTCGGATGTTGAACTGGTTAACCGCCGTCGAGGCAAAGTCAATATTCTGGTTATCCGCCCAGACGAACGCGCCTTCATGATTGGCCTTGGCTTGACGACCGGCGGCGAAGGCGTAGGACACTGCGCTGTTGGAGTAGCCGCCGGCGATGGTGGCATAAAATGAATTGGCCGGAATGTTGTTCAAGAGGCCGCCGCCAATCACGCTGTAGTCGGAGTTGATCCTGATGTTGTTCAAGGCTCCGCCGGCGATGGTGGCACTCCAGGAATCAGCCGCGATGTTGTTGTCTTCGCCGCCGCCAATCACGGTGCCTGGTGAGTTTGCCCCGATGTCGTTGAGAGCGCCGCCCGCGATGGTGGCCGTGGTCACTCCCGCCGCCACGGTGTTGTCGGCTCCGCCGATGACATTGGGGTGCCCGTTCACCGTGGGTTCAATTCGCAGACCGCGCAGGCCGTTGACCTTGAACTCCAGCGGCTGGTTGTCGGTGGTGCCCAGGAACTGCGTGCCCGGCGTGGTGCCTGCGTTGCCGCCGAGTCCCCAGATGTTACCCAGCGCGGCGGCGGGAACGGTGCCGGTGGTGAGTTGCGAGGCGTCCAGGCCGGTCAAACCGCCGCCATTGCCGGAGAAGCTGTTGCCGGCGTTGTTGAAGATAAGCGCGTTGTCGTAGGTGCCATCCAGACTGGCCGCCGACAGCGTCCCACTGAGACTAGCGGCGTGCCGGGCATAGGGCGTGGCGGTCAGCGGTTGGGCCGGATCCAGCGCGGCAAAGCCATTCACGCCGTCATTGAACCAGAGGCGCAAGTGAAGGTCGGGTTGGGCGAAGAGTCCCGGAGGCAACTCGGCCATGTTCGCGAGGGCGGTATCGCCCAGGCGCACCGTGAATAAGCCGCTGGCAACGCTCGCGCCGACGCTGGCGGCAGGCTCGCTGCCCGCGCCGCTCGTACCGTCATTGCTCCAGAACGTGGAATAGACGATCGCCGTTGGCGGCGGCGCAATCGTCACGGTGGGCGCGCTGGCATAACCGCTGCCGGCCGCCCCGGCAAAGACCGACGTGACCACGCCGCCGTTGATGAAGGCGGTGGCCGCGGCCCCGGAGCCGCCGCCGCCGGTGATGGTGACGGTGGGTGGGGAGACGTAACCATTGCCACCACGGGTCACGGTGTAGCTGGTCACGAACGGGCCGCTCAGATTGGCTGTGACCGTGGCGGTGTGGTTGTTGTTCGTGCTCGTGACGAGGGCGAACTTGAACTGGCCGGTGCCGGAGAAGTTTGTGCCGTTGTTCGTCACGCGGCCCTGGTAGGTGACGACGGTGTTTTGGGTGTAGCCCGTCAATGGAACGAGCACTGCGGTGGCCAGGAGAATGAGGAAGCTTTTGATTGGTTGTTTCATGGGTCAGTCCTTTTTGGCGGAGAGTTTCAACAGCAGTTGTTTGATTTCGAACAGTTCACGTTTCAGTTCCGCATTTTCGGAGCGCAGACCGGCGTTTTCAGAATCCACCTTCTGGTTCAACCCCTGAATCGCCGCCAGTGCCACGCCGTCGGCGTCCACGGTGGTGATGTGTTTGTCATCCGGGCCGACACCGAAGGCGGCGAAAAAATCCTGCGCCATCGGGCCGAGGTGTGCCTGCGATTTGTCCTCCTTGTAATTCCACCGGCTGAGCGGCAACGCCGCTACTTTCTCCAACACCTCCTGCGCATTCACTGGCGTGAAGTTTTCTTTCACGTTGCGGTCGCTGCTGCTCACGAACGTGCCGTTGACCGTCAGGCCGCTGGAGTTGAGCGTCATCAAGACGGTGCCGCCGCCGGCATTGTTTTCTGAGTCGTTGTGGGTGCCGCCGCGAAACCAGGAGAAGCGCGTGTTGCTGCGCTGGTAGAGCGTGTCGCTCTGCACGCCAATGGCGTATTCGGCGTCCCACAGGTTGATCATCTGGCGGGTTTGTGCGCCGAAATCCAGTGAACCGCTCTTGCTTTGGTTGTCGAAAAAAGAATTTCCCCCCGCGCGCAACGCCACGTTCGCCGAGAGCCGCGCGTCGGCTAAAGTGCCGGATGAAATCTTGGAAGCATCCAAATTCGTTAAACCATCCCCGTTGCCCGTGAAGCCGGGTGCGCTGATTGTGCCGTGAAACACATTGTTGCCGTTCAGCAACGCCAAGGTCGCTGGAACGTTCTGCTGCCGGAGCGCCAGACCGTGATAACCTCCCGCGGCAATGGCCACCACGTTGCTCAAGCCCACGGGGATGGTCGTTTGGCCATAGAAATTGTTTCCCCATGCGGCGACGGGCGCTTGATTCATCCGCAGAGTGCTGACATTCACACCCGTAATGCCCGCGCCATTGCCGCTGAACGTGCCGGTGAAATTCACGCCACTCGCGCCATTGGTCACCACCGAGGATGGCAATTGCGCGGCTGGAAGCGTCCCTGTGATATTTGCCGCCGCCACCGGGCCAGTGACATTCCCAGCGGTGATGGCATAAGGAGTCGCCCTGATTTGGTGACGCGGTGACAACACGCTGAACGCGCCGCCACCATTGCTGCGCACGCCAATCTCCAGCCAGCGGTTCGCGCCGGGAAACTGGTTGCCGAAATCGAGTGCGACCGTGAACAGGCCGTTGCTGACGCCGGTGGCGGCGTTGGTGACGAGATTGCCTTGCTGCGCACCGCCGCTGTTCAAATCGTAAATTGCAAATCGTAAATCGTAAATTCCGTTAGCCGGATTCGCGCCATCGTTCAACCGACCTTGGTAGGTGAAGGCCGTGCCTTGGGCGAAGGTTGAGGGTTGATCGGCAATGGTTGATAACAGCAGCAGGAGGTCGAGGCCTTTGACGAGAGTGAGTCTGGTTTTCATCGAGGTGTCCCTTTGAATTTGATTCCCGAGCGAGAAATATTTTTTCCAAGGCTTCGGGTCGTTGTTTCGACTCCCCGATATCCGCGTCCCGATTGACCTTTGAGGTCGTCCACCTGTTTGTTCAAGCTTTGAATGGCCGCCAGCGCCACGCCGTTGGCATTCATGGGTGTGATGTTCGCCCGCAATCCACTCTCTATTTTCCTGTGGAGTCGCCTCGCGCCGTGGTTAAGTCAGGTATGAAAGAGCAACCCGTTGTCATCAAAGGGAAAATTCGCCTCGCCAATTTCGACCCGACGTATTGCGGTGGAATGGAAAAGGAGAAGGCCAAAGCGAAGACCGAAAAGAATGCGCGACGCATCGGCGAACTTCAGGATCTGCTTTATGCGAATTCGAATCGCGCCGTGCTCCTGATTTTTCAGGGCATGGACGCCAGCGGCAAGGATGGTGCGGGCCGGCGGGTGCTCGAATATGTGAATCCGCTCGGTGTGGTCACGACGAACTTCAAGGTGCCGTCGTCAGAAGAACTCGCGCACGATTTTCTCTGGCGTATCCACAAGGCGGTGCCGCGTGATGGTTTCATCGGAGTGTTCAATCGCTCGCATTACGAAGCCGTGCTCGCTGAGCGGGTGTTGAACATCGTGCCGAAGAAAGTTTGGTCCCAGCGCTATCAGATCGTGGATTTCGAGCAAATGCTCGTGGAGAACAATGTCCTGCTGCTGAAGTTTTGTCTGCACATCAGCAAGAAGGAACAGGCCGAACGGTTCAAGGAACGACTGACGGACCCGCACAAGCACTGGAAATTTTCTCACGCCGACCTCACCACACGCCAACGTTGGGATGATTACATTGATGCCTACGAGGACATGCTCAACGCCACGAGTCATAGGCGCGCTCCGTGGCACCTCATCCCGGCCGATCGGAATTGGTATCGCGATTACGCCATCACCCGCACCGTGGTGCGAGCGATGGAAGGACTGAAGATGAAATGGCCGCAACCGACCGAGGATTTTTCGAAAATCAGATTCGTTTGAGAACCTTCGGCAAGCGCGGCGTGGTTCTGCGCGGCGGTTCTACGGTGTGACAAACACCCAACCCTTCGGCCAAAGCCAGATCACGAGCAGTCCGCCGGCAAACGCCGCACCGAAGAAGGGCGCGAGGCGCAGTCCAAAACGCCAGCCGCCGAGGAAGGCCGCGATCACTCCTTTGAAAACAAAATTCGAAAGCGACGCCGCGAGGATGAGACGCCAGGCGTTCGCGGGTTCGAGTTGATTGCCCTCCACCATGCGCGCCAGCGACAGGGTGATGGCATCCATGTCGGTCAGTCCTGACACAACGGCCACCGCATATAATGCCGACGGGCCGAAGTATTGTTTAACTGCCGCCACAGCGAGTGTGACCAGCGCGTAGATGATTCCGAAGATCAGCGCGCTCTTGAGTTCAGCGGGGTTGCCCGGCTCCGGCATTTCTTCGCCATTCCCGCGGAGAAACATCAGGGCTGTCGCCGCAATCGCGCTCACCCAAACGCAGGCCGCCAGTAACGGCGGAAGCAGCGCTCCGAGTTTCGAGGGTGCGATGACCGACACTTCGAGGATGACGCGGCAGTAAGACACCGCTGACGCAATGAGTATGAAGGAGGATGACCACCAGTCCCGTCGCCACGGCTGCGAGCGCGCGGTCGCCCGCAGGCAGATAGGCGCCGATGGCAAACGTCAGGAGCGCGGCAATCTCCGTTGTTTGCCCGTGCTCGCTTTCTTCCCGGTGGGCAGCCAACCGGTTCGCAATGACGAGCGTGCCAAAGATGACGATGACCCCCGCAGCAATGGGCCACGCACCATAGTCCAGCGCGAACATTCCGCAGAACGTGCCGAACAGGCTGATGAGAGGAAAAGTGCGAATCCCACCGAAGCGCGACTCCGTTCGTTCGCGTTGCAGTCCGATGAGCAGCCCGAGGCCCAGCGAAATCCCAAGCGTGACGAACGGTTGCACGATTATGGCGCCGCTTCCATTGACCGGGCGCTCGACCTCTTTTCGCGACGCCAGGTGTGCCAGTAACTCGCGAGGCGATCGCAGAATGCCGAAGGCTTATCCGCGTAGAAACGTTTCCCCAACGCGATGGCTGCCACCCGCAACTCACGCTGACGCTGGCCGATCAGCGCGTAAAGGATTTCCAATTCCCGCAGGTCAGTGTCTTGGGCGCACCTTTCTCGAACAAACTGGTGAAGCACGAAAAGATCGTGGTCGTCACCCAGGTATTCACCAAGCGTTTCCAACTCGCGCGCCAGGGCGTCCATTTGCTCGGGCCAGATTGGGTGCAGCAGGGACACTTGATACCAAAGGTCTTTCGCGCGCTTGCGCCAGTCGTGGAAAATCTCGGGGGACGAATCATGGAGCGCCATCTCGCACGCGCGGCGGCCTTCGCTGTAGGCCGCCATCACGCCGGAACCGATGGCGTTCCATCCCTTGCCGTTGATATCCAGGCATTCGATCTCCTTGGCGGTTCGTGAAAGGACGCGCTTGATCTTGCGCACCATTTTTTCCTCGCTGAACCGCTGCATCTCCTCTTCAGCGATGCGGTGCAAATCCGAACGCACCTGTCGCAGAGCCTCGGCCTTCAACTGACCTTTGAAATGTGCGGTCAGAGCTTTCAGCGTATTTTCCTTCACACAGGCATCACGCGGCGCAGCGAGTTGGCGGGCCGCGTCCCGCAGCAGTTTGGTCAGTCGGCGAAAGTCATTTTTCTCGATGCTGGCGCGAACCACGCGGAGAACGGCCCGCGTTTTCTTGATGTCCTTGCGCGCGCAATGGATGGCGTCAACGCGCCCGAGATCCTTTAGGCATTCGAGCGCACTTTCGATCCGGTCGCAGCCCAGCCGGCGAATCGCTTTCGCCACCGATTCTCTCCTTTTGAAACAAAATGCCATGACTGTAAGTTCCGCCGGAGTAGTTCGGGCGAAGATCGATTTCTCAGCCCGTGCGAGTAAAACGCCGGCCACTCAACGTTTTCTCTGGCGAAATTCTGGTCAAGGGATATTGCCGCACAATTGCTGTTGGCTCATCTGCAATAAGCGGCCTGTCGCGAAATCCGGGCGAACGGCTCCTATCATTTGCGCTCCGGCGCATGCCTGTAAGCGGAGCGGCGCCGCTCAACTCATTTGCTGTTTCGAAACAACTCCGGTGAATCAGCGTTCGCCGGAGGTTTCTTGTCGCGATTCGCTTCCGCCGGCAGCACCGAGACATGCCAATTTCGCCGCCCATTGTTGTCCCAACGTTTTCCATCCGTGAAAACAAAATCAAAACGGCGCGATTCCGCGGGTAGCGCCACGGTCACCGTCCAACGATTCGTGCCCGCGGAGGTCATCGCGGTGCCGGTCGTGTGGCGCCATCCGTCCACTCCGTGGCGCAATTTCACCTTCGGCGCATTCTCCAACACACGATTGCCCGCCACATAGGTGACCGTGACGCTTTGGCCGGCGATGGGCGGATTCGGCACCAGTGTGACCACTCCCGCCGAGCCGATCGGTGCGTCGGGCGGATTAGTGAGCGCGAGCGTGATATAAATAAGCGTGTAAGGAATTCCATTGGAAACGCCGTGCGCCAGGATCGGGCAAAGCAGGCTGCCCGTTCGGTAAAAAGCGGCGGCATAAAACAGTCCATAGGCCAGGCAGAACACCTGCTGCTGCCACGAAAACCACGTGATGCGGAAGGGGGAGAACGCGTAATTCACATGCGCCAGCATGAAGAACAGCGTGGTCCAGAGACCGGCGACAGGCATCACCACCTTTCCCACTTTCATTTCGCCCGTCCACGATTTAAGCAGAATACCGAGGATCAATCCGCGAAACAGCGGTTCCTCGCCCGAACCGGAAATCAGGTAATAGAAGCCCAGTCGACCTGTGACATTGCGCGCGTTCAGGTCGAAGCCAGGTTCAGGAAGCCGATGGGTAAAAACCATAGGCAGAATCCCGAACACAAGCGTTCCCAGAAAACAAAAGAGAGCGAACCAGCCGAACCATCGCAGGCTCACAGCTGCGTTGTTCAAGTTGAACCCCCATCGGCTGAGTGAGTCGGTGCTCCACAGCAGCATGATAACGGGCACGAGAATCAACTGTGCGATGTGATGGATCGACAGCCATAGAAAAATGTTTTGAGGATCCATCCACGCCAGCGGCGGGCTGAGCCACATCGCGATCGCCGCGGCCACTTGCGGCATCAGCAGCATCAGCACGAGCGCCGCGAGCAACCGAAGGCCCTTCCCAAACGAACGCACTGCAAACCGTTCGCGCACTGAATTGAGCGAACTTGACTGACACCTCTCCGAAGGCTGCAACTGGAGCGACACTCACTTGAGGCCATCCCACGCCCGGGCGCAGGTGACATTGACGTGGGTCAAGGGTGCAACAGATCGTCCGCGTGGGAACTTTGCGCCCATAGGCATGAGGAAGGCGTGAATACCTGACTGGCAAACAAAGAACCTCCCTCCGTCACTTCGTCGTCGCGCCACTCGTATTCATAACGCGACCAAACTTTCGTGGCTGGAATAGAAGCGGGTTGCGGGGGCAGGCGCGAATCGCGATGCCGGTTCAGCGGGTGATTACGAGGTCACGTTCACACATGAAAGTGCTGAAGAAAGTTAATGACACTTCATTGCGAAACAAAGGAAGCGGTGCTGGGTTAGCGTGCAAGTAGAAGACCCCGCCGCTGACATCTGGTTGGCGGCGGGTTTTTCTTTTTGGTCAGCCACCGTCGAGAACGCGCGCGCCTCTGTTGAGGGATCTCAATTTAACGCTGGCTTCATTGCACGAAAGCACCACGCAGAAGCGGCGCTGGCCACGCGAGTTTGTGGGAACGGTATCGTTCGATAAGTGAGTTCATGAAATCCAGCGCGTTGATCCGAACTTCTGCGCCGAGCTTGACTTGTATCAACGTCATTCCGCCGCCCCTTGCGTAAGTTCATCGCAGTTGAACGGTCGGTGTTTCGGAGAAGGAAAGCGAGAGCAGCAGCAAGCGGCTCAGAATCCAACGAACACCCACCACAACGACGAGCAGACAGTCGAATGGTTCTTTCTAAAACGGCGCTGTCGGTCTGCTGACAGTGACAAAGATTTCTCGATACCGAGATAAAATCCTCGGGCGATTGGGAGGTGTTGTTCTCGCGCACGCGTGAAACCAAGCTCACGTCCGCCTCATCCCGTGCGTGTTCCCAATCGCCCAGACTTTCGCCCGCGTGTCGTGCGATGCGATCCGTCGCAATACGACCCTTGAATCGCCGAATTCGCCACACGCGGGCGCACTTGAGGAACTCGGTTCGAACAATTTCCGTCGCGTCTTGTCCCCTGTCCCCAAATCGCTCCTTGTCCCAGGAGCGAACAAGCGCGGCGGATTCTTTTGGTTGGTAAATGGTTGGTTCTGATTGGTGATTATAGCGCCGCGCGCTTCTGCGAATGACGACCCACGTCGCAGACAGCGCGCGGCGCACTTGTTTTTATGGTGGGTGAATAGGTGAACACCGCGCTGCGCCGTTCCCGCGCCATCCAGGCGCGGCCGCCCGCTGAACATGGGCAGCGTCGTCGCAGCGCGACGACTTCCGCCCTACGAAATCGCTTCCAGGATGGTTACTTCTCCAAAGTCACGTAGATCGGCGCGAAGCTGAGTGGAACTTCCAGTTGCTTCTGTTTTGCCGTCACGTTCGCTACTTGCCCGGTGACGTCGACGGCGCGGGCTTTGCGGAACGATTCTTCCATTTCAATGTTGGCCATGTGCGCTTCTCCGAGCGTCCAGGCGACGAGCTTCGTTGAGCCGCCCGCGTTGTTGAGCACGAGCACGATGTCGTTGGTGTTCGCCGGCGCGATGCGACGGGTGATGTGAAAGCCTTTCAACTCGCGCGTGAGCGTTTGCGCGGCGAGATACGCGGGCTTGGGCGTGAGATCGTAATCGACGGTGCCAAAGTTGTGCTCGTTTTCGTTCGGGTCTTTGCCGTCATTTTTCCAGTCGTACCAGATCGAGAGCGGAATGCCGTTCATCACATTGGCGATCTGCTGGCGCGCAAAGAAGACGGCTTGTGTCTGAACTGAAATGTTTTTCGTGTTCGAGGAGTAACCCCATTCCCCGCTGATGATCGGGAGCTTCTTCTTCGCCTCAGTCGGCGCGTATCGCTCGATCAACCCGCGAAGTTTGGCGTAGTCGACTTCGGCGGTTTCAGGTGACTTCTTTCTGTTGCGATACGGATGAACGCTGACTCCATCAATGTACTCGAGAACGCCGGACTTCAGAAATGTTTCGAGGAACGGCCATGGAAATTCGGACGAGGCCGGACCGATGATCGTGGCGTCGGGATCGGCTTCGCGAACGGCTTTTGCCGTGGCGAGCGCGAGCGTGGCGTATTGATCGGCGTTGGGTTTCGGCTTCCAGAAAAAGATGTTGGGTTCGTTCCAGATTTCCCAGATCACGCGGCGTCCTTTGAAGTGTTTCGCCGACGCCGCAGCCCAGCGGGCAAATGCCGCAACGCTTTCCGGATGCTGCGGCGATGCAGTCTCCATCACCGGCTTGCGCGTGATCGGATTGATGGACGCCATCTGTCCCTCGTAGAGCGCGTTGCCGTAATCAAGAATATAGAGTGGGCGGATGCCGCGCTTCTCCAGGTTCGCCGTGAGTTCATCATAAGCGCTCCAGTTGTATTCCCCCTTCTTCCGCTCGGTGGCACTCCAGCCGAAGTCCATGCGGATGAACTTGAAGCCCGCGTCACGAATCATGTCGAGGTCACGCTCGTTCCCGCGCGTGAAGTGAATGTTCACACCCACGCCTTCGGGAAATGTCAGCGGCGGCAAATCGGCGGCGAAAACGTTCGCGGCACACAGCGCGAGAGCAAGGACGAGTTTCTTCATAAGCAATGTTGACGAGGCTGAACTCTGCGTCATCGGAGTCAAAGTGCGTTGATTGGTATCAACGTTCCTGCGGAGCGCCGGTCTCCGACCCCGCGTGATCGGCGGATCAAACGCGCCGGCTCGGAGACCGGCGCTCCAGGTTCTTTCTATTCAGTACCGCGGCAGCTTCGGATCCACATCACTCGTCCAACGGTCAATGCCACCAGAGAGATTGTGAACGTCGGCGAAGCCCATCGCACGCAACTGCGCGACAGCCTGCGCGCTGCGGATGCCGTGGTGGCAGTAAACGACGATCTCGTCGTCCTTCCAGTCCTCGATTTCTGCGATGCGCATCATCAACTCGCCGAGCGGGATGAGCGTGGAGTTCGCGAGGGCGGCGAAGGCGTGTTCCTCCGGTTGGCGCACGTCGAGCAGGCGCGGAGGAGTTGGAGACTTCAAGCGTTCGGCAAGTTCGAGTGGCGACATTGGGAAAGTAAACAGTAAGTCAGTAATCAGTGAAACAGTGTTGGGGGCATCGCTGACTGTAATACTGATTCACTGATTACTGACTTACTGTTTACTCATTCTTCGCCGAGAGGAATCGCTCGCAGTCAATCGCCGCGGCGCAACCCATACCGGCCGCCGTGACCGCCTGGCGGTAAACACGATCCGAGCAATCACCGGCCACGAACACTCCGGGAATGTTAGTCTCCGTTCCCTTTTTCGGAATGATGTATCCCGCGTCGTCCATGGTGATCACGCTGCGGAACAGTTGCGTGTTGGGCACGTGGCCGATGGCGACGAATACGCCGGCGCATTCCAATACTTGTTCCGCGTTCGTCTTGAGATTCTTCACGCGCACGCCGGTTACTTTGTCTTGCTTCACGTCGAGCACTTCGGTCACGACGCTGTCCCATACCGGCTTGATTTTCTCATTCGCGAGCGTGCGCTCGGCCATGATCTTCGAGGCGCGCAAGGTGTCGCGGCGGTGAATCAAATAAACCGTCGAACCGAAACGCGTGAGATAAGTCGCTTCTTCGCACGCGGAATCGCCGCCGCCGACGACCACGAGCGGTTTGTTGCGGAACATCGGGAGCGCGCCGTCGCACGTGGCGCAGTAGGTGACGCCTTTCTTCTCCAGCAAAACTTCGCTCTCGATGCCGAGGTGCCGGTGGCCCGCACCGCTCGCGATGATGATCGTTTCAGCTTCAACAGGTTCGCCGTCAACCGTGAGCATGTAAGGCACTTTCGTCACATCGACCGACTCGACGGTGGCGAACTTGACGCGTGCGCCGAAACGTTCGGCCTGCTTTTGCAAACGCGTCATGAGTTCGTAGCCATCGATGCCTTCGGGGAAGCCGGGGAAATTCTCGACGATGCTGGTCGTGGTCAGGAGTCCGCCGGGCATGGTGCCGGTGAGGACGAGGGGATTTAGATTCGCGCGCGCGGTGTAAAGCGCGGCGGTGAGGCCGGCGCAACCGGTGCCGATGATGACCACTTTTTCCATAGGGCGCGAACGGTAGGTGCTCGAAAAGTGTGCTTCAACTGTTTTAGCACGGCGTCGCGGAGACGAAGCGAAATTCAAACGCGCCAGCTTCAGAGTCGTTCGGTTTCCTGGCCTTCTTTGCGTTAAGATTTGATGACCTGACGCTTCCATTTCCGGACTCGCCAGAAGAAGAATCCGAAGAAGATCAGCCCGCAGGTGTTCACGCCCATCGTGTAGCCGAGCTTGTAAGTGCGGCCGGTGTTGTTCGCGGAGTAAATGGCCACGTCTTTGCCCACGGCGAGGTTCGGCAACGCCATGGGCATGAGCGCGCCTTGAATGACGCCGTGAATAAAACCCGCCGTCTGATTCCTGTGATCCAGCGCGAGGGCAGCGCGATTCAGCGTCCATCCGATTGCGAGCCCGAGCGCGATGATGAGCGCAATGCGTTGGAGCACGCGCAACGTTTTGGTGGCGAGAGAGGCTTTGCCTTGAGTCGGCCCGGCGGTCATCGTAAGCACGAGCATGTCGTTCCGCGAACGGGAGACGCAACCAGAACATTTCGATGACCCCGCGCGTACTTTCGACGAGTTCCGCGTCGCATACGCACAACTCGCGCGGGTGAATCGCCTGTTTCGTTTGGAAGATCCGTACACGCGCATCATGTCAGCGTGGCTCGGGCACGACGAATGCCGCGAACTTTCCATCCTCGATCTTGGAGCCGGGGACGGCTGGCTCGGCGAAGCCATCGAGACCTGGGCCGCGCGGCGTGGCTGGCGTTGGCGCGTGACGAACCTGGATTTCAATCCGGCACCGTTGCGGCTCAGCCGCGGCGCGCGGAATGTCGGCGGATCGGCGCTGGCCCTGCCGTTCGAAGACAGTTCGTTCGATGTGGTGATCGCGTCGCAGATGACCCATCACTTCAATTCAGACGAGGAGGTGGTGCAACATTTCGGCGAAGCGTGGCGTGTCGCGGGTAAGGGCATTTTCCTCACCGACATGAAGCGCAGCAGGTTTCTCTACGCGATGCTCTGGCTCACGCTGCCACTGTTGCGCATCAACGGCACCATGCGCGCGGATGGTTTGCTTTCCGTGAAGAAGAGCTGGGTCGTGAGCGATTGGCGCGAACTGGCGCGGCGGGCCGGCATCCCTGAGGCGAAGGTCACCAGCTACTACGATTCGCGCGTCATCCTCGCCGCGCGGAAGCAGCCTGCCAGTTTCGCAACCAGCGAAACCAACGGAGCGTGTCGCGCCACGGATGGATCTTGCTCCGCTCCGTCCGGTAGATGACGCGAATCGGCACGAAGGCAATGCCGTCACCCGCCGCGGCGAAGGCGAGCAATTGCTCGGACTCAATTTCGAAATGTGTCGCGTGCATGGGAATGCGTGCGAGCGCGTCGAGCTTCACCAGTCGAAAGCCGCACTGTGAGTCGGGGAAGTTTTGACGCGCCACACGCGAGAGTTTCCTGCTCATCCAACGATTTACAAACCGGCGGACAGCGGGCATCTCGCGCTGTTGACTCATGCGGTCGCCGATGATGAGCGAGGTGTCTCCGCGTTCTGCTCGCGCCAGAAATGTGGGAATGTCTTCCGGCGCATGTTGTCCGTCGCCATCGAGTGCCAGCGCCCACGTGAAGCCGCGCTGATGGGCAAGCTCCCATCCGGCGCGCAGCGAGTTGCCTTTGCCGCGAGGAGTTTCATGGCGCAACACCTCCGCACCAGCGGTGCGCGCTTGATGACTTGTTTCGTCGGTCGACCCGTCATCGACCACGATCACGTTCGGAAGAAACTGTTTGGTGCCCTGCACGAGCGCACCGATGGCGCGCGCTTCATTCAGGCACGGGACGACGGCGGCGCATTCGGTTGCCCAGTTCACCGTGGGGAGCACGCGCGCCCTCGCGTGTGCCGGTCCGCGCCCTCGCGGGGCGGCGTGAGGCGCACCAGCGTGAATGATTTTGGATACTTGCTTGAGCCGCCTGGTGTTCCGCGAGGGCGCGGAACACCGCACGCGAGGGCGCGTGCGCTCCCCATTTCGACTCCACGCTCTCCGTATCGCATCTGAATCGTTGGAAGGTTCAGCGCGGTCGAACGAGGATCTCTTCGACGATGGTGCGCGGCGGCAGATTGATCGCCAGCAGCGCGCACTCGGCGATGTCTTCGGGCTGCATCATCTTCGCGCGCTGATCGGCGGTGGGCGGCTGAGGACGTTTGTTCAAGAGTGGCGTGTCGATGTCGCCGGGAAACACGGCGCAAGCACGCACGCCGTTGCCGCGCTCCTCGGCGTTGATGCTTTGTGTGAGACCGGCGAGGCCGAACTTGGACATGGAGTAGGCCGGGCCTGATTTGGGCGAGGCTTGTTTGCCGGCGTCGGAAACGATGTTCACAATCGTGCCGGTGACGCGTTGTCGCATGTGAGGCAACACGGCCTGCACGCAGTAATAAGCGCCGTGCAGATTCGTATCGATCATGGCGTGGTAATCTTCCAGCGAGAGCACTTCGAGAGAACGGTTCGGCGCGTTCGTGCCGGCGGCGTTCACGAGAGCATCAATGGTTTTGAATTTCTCCAACACCGCACGTCCCATCGCTTGCACCTGTTCAACGCGTCCGATGTCGCACGGGAACACGAGCACATCATCTGCGGCACTGCCCGTGAGTCGCGCGGTCTCGGCGAGTGTATCGCGGCTGCGGCCGAGCAGGGCGACGCGCCAGTCTTGTTTTGCGAGAGCGATGGCCACGGCGCGGCCCACGCCGCTGCCGGCGCCGGTGATGATGGCGGACTTTTTCATTTTGTGGAGGCGGAGCGTATTGAAGAGGGTTGAGAGTTGAAAGTTGAGAGTTGACTGCCACAGGCGCATCTCACTTTTTGAGGGGGTGCGTGATGGCCGGATCAGCCCGTAAATCCAGGTTTCTTATTAGCACCCAGCTTTAGCTGGGTGTGCGCGGCGGCACAGTGCGCTCCAACCGCTTCAGCGGTTTTGCGAGTTCGAGAAGCCGTTAAAACGGCTGTCGGCCGCAGGGAATTGCCTCACCCAGCTAAAGCTGGGTGCTAATGAGAAACCGGCCACCCCGTCAAAAAGTGAGGTGCGCCCACTGCTCCTTTCTCTCAGCGCTCAACTCTCAACTTTCATCTCTCAACACGACCCGCTACCTTCGGCGCGATGTTGCTGGTTTTGGATAACTACGATTCGTTCACGTACAACCTCGTGCAGTATCTCGGCGAGATGAACGTGGAGATGCAGGTGCATCGCAACGATCAAATCACGTTGGAGCAGATCGAGACGCTCAAGCCGGAGCGCATCTTGATTTCGCCCGGCCCGTGTTCGCCGCGCGAGTCGGGTTTGTCGAATGACGTGATTCGCACTTTCGCCGGGCGCGTTCCGACGCTGGGAGTTTGTCTCGGTCATCAGTGCATCGGTCACACGTTCGGCGCGGAGGTGGTGGTGAATTATCGGATGATGCACGGAAAGACCTCGCCGATTCGCCACAACGGCAAGGAACTTTTCGAGGGGATGCCGAATCCCTTTGCCGCGACGCGTTACCATTCGCTGGTGATCAAGCGTGACACGCTGCCCGATTGCCTCGAAGTCATTGCGGAAACGGAAGAGGGCGAAATCATGGGAGTGCGCCACAAGACTTTGCCCATCTGGGGCGTGCAATTTCACCCCGAGAGCATCCTGACCCAGGAAGGCCGCACGATCCTGAAAAATTTCCTAAGACTCGGCGCCAATTAGCCGATATTCCGCAGGGCACCAGCGGAGTTGCTCGCGTATTGCAGTTGATTGGGCAGGCGCGACTCGTTTAACTACGCGCTCATTTTCGTGACGGAACCTGCTCAGTCGAAGTTCACGAAGCTCATCCGATATTCCCCGGTTGTGCTGCCCGCCGTCGTGCTTGCGCTTGGAGCAGTGAATGCGCGGGGACAAATTGTGAGCAGTTACATGCCGCCGGAACTTCTGGCGCGCACGCTGGAACCCAAGCGTAGCCTGATTCAATTGGGGATGTTCGACTTGAATCCGCACGTGGGCGGATCGGTGATTTACGACAGCAATCTCACCTTGGGCAGCAAGAAACCGGAGGACGATTTCATCCTCGTCTTCTCTCCCGGGTTCGATCTTTTTAAAGCTGGCGAGCGTGAGCGCGAGGACTCGGCCACGACGTTGCGCGCCACCTACAATCCCGCGTTCCTATTCTTCGCCAAGCACGACACGAATAATTCGATCGACCATTTTGCACACGTTGAAGCTGGTCTGGCGCTGGCAAGGCTCAGTGTTTCTGTGAATCAGGATTACGAAAAATCTTCGGGCGGTGCGGTGGATGTGGGCGCTCGCGTGCAGCAAACGTATTACCGCACGGGTGGAAACGTCCGCTACGAGGTGAGCGAGAAGACGTCCGCGGCAATCAGCGGGAGCTATCGCATCACCGATTACGAAAGCCTGATTAGTTCCGAGGAATGGATCGAAGACAACTCGCTTAATTACCAGTTCACGCCGAAGGTGACGCTCGGATTGGGAGTGTCAGTTGGGCAATTAACGGTTGGCCGTACGCCGGCGCCGCTGACCAATTTCATCGGAACTGCGCAGGCGCCGGAAGGCGACGTGCAGACGTTTGTGACCCCAAGTCTGCGGGCCGGTTACAAGACGACGGAAAAGACAGACGTGTCGCTTTCGGTGGGTGGCGAATGGCGAATGTTTGAAGATGGCAGTTCGAGTTTTGGACCGGTGTTCAGCGTGACCGGGTCGTATCGGCCCACGGACACGACGGATTTATCGTTTGAAGCGCACCGGCGGGAGCAGAATTCCGCGGTGTTGGGTGGACAGAACTACATCGCCACGGGCTTTGGTGTTCGGGTCGGGCAACGATTTCGTGAGCGCTATCGCGCCAGCATGAGTTTCACGTATGACAACGCCGAGTATCAGTCGGCACAGCGCGGCATCTCGGCCAGCCGGGTGGATGATTACTTCTTGCTGCGGTATGGGGTGGACATGATACTGGCTACGAGTTGGACCGTGGGCTTGTTTCACCAGTATCGCGTGAACGAGTCCAGCAGTGGATTTAATTTTAGCAATCACCAGATCAACCTGCAGACGATCTGGTCGTATTGACGAAACTGAAGATGAGACACCTTTTACAGACATTGCTCTGCGTGGCGTGCTTACTGACGCACGCGGCAGACACAAAGCTTGCCGCCGCGCCGGCCAGCAACGGCACGAACGCGGTGCGCCGCGATTATCTCCTCGTCTCCAGCGACGTGGTGCAGGTGAAGGTTTACCAGGAGGATGACCTTGACGCGAAAGTGCGCGTGGCCAGGGACGGCACTGTCACGCTTCCGCTGCTCGGTGCGGTGAACATTGGTGGAAAAACCCGCGAGCAAGCCGCCGCCCTGATCAAACAACGGCTTGGCGACAAGTACCTCGTCAACCCGCAGGTCACCGTTGAGATCGTCGAATACTCCAAGAGGCGCTTCACGGTGCTCGGTCAGGTGCAGCGGCCTGGCACGTATGAATTTCCGGGGGATGATTCGGTTAATCTCCTCCAGGCAATCTCCATGGCGGGCGGCTACACCCGACTCGGCGCCTCCAACAAAGTCACCGTGCAGCGAGGTGAAGCCAGTGAGAAAGCCATCTTCAAACTTGATGCTGATTCCATGGCGAAGGACAAGAACGTCACCGTGTTCGAAATCCAGCCCGACGACACCATTACCATCGGCGAGAAAATATTCTGAGTATGTCCCGACCCGACTCCGTTCCACCACGCACGTTACCCGCATCTTCGTTTGACCTGAAGACACTCTGGCATTTGATGCTCGAGCGCTTCTGGATCGTGCTGACCTGCCTGGTGCTTGGTGTGCTCGCTGCAGTCGGGCTGATTCAACGCTCGCCGGTGCTTTACGCGTCGATGGCCACGGTCCGCATCGAGTCGGAGGAACAACGTGTCATGACCAAGGTGGAAAAGGTTTCCCCGGACGATCGTGGCGGACTCGATGCCCTGCGCACGATTGAGCAGTCTTTCAAGAGTCGGTCATTGCTCGAGCGCGTGGCGATCGCCAACGACCTGACGAAGGATCCCGCGTTTTGGGGAAGCCCCACCGAACCCACGGTGCAACAGGTCGCAGGCGCCCTCGATAAAATCGTCCTGGCGCGTTTGCGACGTGGTGCGCGCTTCATCGACATCACGGTGACGCATCCGAACCCCGAGATGGCCGCAAAAATCGCCAACTCGGTGGTACGCGAATATCTCAGCCAGGCCTACGAGCAGAATACGAACGCGGCGTCCGACGCGACGACCTTCCTGGCCACCGAATCGCGCCGGCTCAAAGGCGAGCTGGACAAAGCCGAGACGGCGCTCCAGCAGTTCCGGCAAAAGACCAAGAGCGTGGCTTTCGAAGAAAAGAACGACATCGTCAATGCGCGCATGAAGGAGTTGAGCGCGCGCGTCACGGAGGCAAATTCGCAGACGATCAAGTCGAAGTCTGACCTCGAGCAGGTGCAGCAACTCGGCACGAACGTTGGTTCCCTGCTCGTCGTCGCGGCGGTGAATATCGATCCCGCGGTGACGGAAGCGCGCTCGACGTTGCTGAAACTCGAGAGCGAGTTCACCAGCCTGCGCCAGCGTTACAAGGAATCGCATCCACGTTACATCGAGAAGTCGAACCAGATTGGCGAATGGCGGAACACCTTCACGAACGCGGTGCTCAAGGTTCCCCAGACGATCAAGGCCACCTACGACGCCGCCCTCAGCGCGCAGAAGGCGCTCCAGAGCGAGTTGGACAAACAGCAGGAGCTTTCCCGGAACCTCACGGACGAGGTGGTGCAGTATCAGAAGCTCGCGCGCGAAGTGGATGCGACGCGCGCTCTCTACGATGCGGTGCAGATCCGCATGAAGGAGACGATGCTCACGCGCGAACTCAAGCCGAGCAAAGTCGTGCCGCAGGATTCGGCCATCGTCAACCGCACGCCCGTCTCCCCGAACAAGCGTTCGATCCTGCTGAAAGGCGTGTTCGGCGGAATCATCATCGGTCTGTTGATCGCCCTGGGCATCAATGCGCTCGACAGCTCGATCAAGACCGTGGACCAGGCGGAGGAATATTTGCATCTGCCGGTGCTCAGTTCCGTGCCGCAATTGAAAGGCAAAGCCAAGACGCAGCTCGTCGTGCGTGAGGACGCGAAATCGCCGGGTGCCGAGGCGTTTCGAACGTTGCGCACATCACTCTCGATGCTCGGTCGCGCGGAAAATCGCCGCACCTTCCTTTTCACCAGCGCGCTGCCCAGTGAAGGCAAAACGTTCTCGTCGATGAACTACGCGATGTGCCTGGCGCAACAGGGCCTCAAGACGCTGCTGATCGATGGTGACCTTCGTCGTCCGTCGATCCAGAAATCGCTGCTCGGGCACCGCGACCCGATGCCTGGCGTTTCGGATTATCTGACCGGCCGCAAGACCTTTCAGGAAATCATCCAGACGCACGAGCAGGAAAAATTTCATTACATCGTTGCGGGAACCCTCGCGCCGAACCCGGCGGAGTTGCTGGCGCAAAACGGTATCGAGCCCCTGCTTGATGAAGCGCTGTTGCACTACGATCGCGTTGTGGTGGACTGCGCTCCGATTCACGCCGTGAGCGACACGCTGATGATGCTTGGCCGGATTCAAACGGTGTGCCTCGTGGTGCGCGCCGGCAAGACGCCGCGGCGCGCAGTGGCTCGCGCCATCGAATTGCTCTACAAGGCGGAAGCGCCGCTCGCGGGCATTCTCATGAATCGCCAGCGTGCGCGCGGTCTCACGCGTTACTATTACGATTCGTATTACGCTTATACTTACTCCGGTAAATACGGGGAGAAGGGTGTGTACGGCGCGCGCTGATTCGTGGGTCGGCGCCTTGGAAGAGCGCCGCTGACTTCACACCAGCGGCAGCAGCTTCGACAGCACGATCACCTGGATCAGTCCGAGCACGGACGTGATGGTCAGCATCACGGTCCAGCTCTTCAGCGTTTCCTTCTCGGTCATTCCGCTGAGGCGATTCACCACCCAGAAACCGCTGTCATTCATCCACGAGCAGCAGAACGCTCCGAAGCCAATCGAGAGGAACAGATACATCGGATGAAACCCGAGCTTCGCCCCGACTGCTGCCATGATTTGACCTGACGGCACCGTGCCGGGATTGATCATGTCCCACATGATCGCCGACGTGGTGAGCATCGCGACTGTCGCCGAGCCTTGAGCGATGCGAATCACCGCGGCAGTGAGCCACGCGAGAAAAATCAGCGGAATGGAATACGTCTTCGCCACGTCGCCGATGGCGTCGCCGACACCCGCGTTGCGCAACATGCCGCCGAAAGCCCCGCCCGCGGCGGTGATCAGGATGATGATTCCCGCCGTCTCAAGCGGCGGCCCCATGAGCGCCTCGATCGTCCCGAACGTCAGGTGGCGCTGACGTGCCAGCACCCACAGCGCGATCACCGTGCCGACTGTGAGCGCAATGTTCTTGTGGCCGATGAAGAACGCCACCTTCGCCATGGTCGCGAAATTTTCCCCGCCGAGTGATTGCTCGATTGAAGTGCCCTTCGCGATTTTGAAGAACGACGCCGCGCTGATCAGCACGATCGGCAAAATCACCGGCAGAATGCTCCAGAAGAATGAAGGCAGTTCACTTTCTGGTTTGCCCGAGATGCCTTTCAGTTCCTGGAGCGTTGTCCCCGGAGTTTCGCGCAGCGGCACTTCCATGCGGTGATTGATCCAGCGCGCGATGAAGTAACCGAAGATGCACGGAAGAATTCCCGCCGCGATCCCGACGAGCAGCGAGATGCCTGCATCCAGGCGCAGGTTGTCCACCGTCGCCAGCGGCCCGGGATGCGGCACGGTGAGCGAATGCGTCACCACGCCGCCGATGCAGATGCACATCAGGTAAAGCATGTAATCCTTGCCCGTGCGCAGCCGCAGCGCCTTCGCGAGCGGCACCATCAACATGAACATCGTGTCGAAGAAAATTGGGATCGAAAGGACGTAAGTGCTCGCCAGCAGTGCAAGGCCCGCGCGTTTCTCGCCGAACGCGGCGAGGAACCGCCGCACCACCTTGTCCGCCGCACCGCTCTCCATCAGGCACAACCCGATGATCGACGCGAGGCCGATCGAGATGGCGATGGCCGCGGCGGCCTTGCCGAATTCCACTGACGTGAGTTCCACCGCCGCCACCCAGGAGTTTGCGCGCGCATCACCGCTCGCGCCCGAGCCGAGCTTGCCCGGTAAATTCATCGAGCTGTCCGTGAGAAAGCCCGCGAGGAACGCCGCGAGGATCAGCGCGAGGAACGCGTGCATCCGCAGCTTGGTGATGAGGAGGATGATCGTGGCAATGCACACGACCAACACGACAAAAGGCCACCACGTGGGTGCAGCGCTGGCTGCGGCAAGCAATTGCAGAGGTGAAGAACTCATGAGATGCGCTCGACGTTCCGACCGCTCGAACCCCGCTTCAAGATCAAACTCCACGAACGCGCTGATTTTGTGATCGCAGAAATGCCACCGCGTTACGGCAGCGATGAATTTCAGCGACGCTCAACAGCGCGCCATCATGTCGAAGGTGACTTGGCGGCTGATTCCGTTGCTCTTCTTCTGCTACATCATCGCTTACATCGACCGCATCAACGTCGGCTTCGCCAAGCTGCACCTGCGCGAGGCGCTCGGCGTGGACGAGAAAGTCTTCAGCAGCGTGTATGGTTTTGGCGCGGGTCTTTTCTTCATCGGCTATTTCATCTTCGAAGTCCCGAGCAACCTCATCCTCCAACGCGTCGGCGCTCGCATCTGGATCGCGCGCATCATGATTGTGTGGGGAATCGACAGCAATGGATTCAGTCGCGGCTCGATGCAGAGGCCTCACTCAGCGGCGGGCGAACGCATCTTGGCGTGAAGGAAGTTTTCTCGAACCGCCGCGTGTGGCTGTTCTGTTTGCTCTACCTGCTCATGAACATCGGCGGCTACGGCTATGAAATGTGGCTGCCATCAATCATTAAGAATTTTTCAGGCATGAGCGACGCTGCCGTCGGGTTCATCAACGCCATTCCATACCTCGCCGCGGGCATTGCCATGCTGCTGGTGGCGCGACATTCCGACCGCACTGGGAATCGAAAAGGCGTCGTGGCGCTGGCGGCCATGACTTCGGCGATCGGCTTCGGGCTCAGTGCCTACTTTAAAAATCCTTACTTTGCGATGGCGGCTTTGACGCTGGCTTTCATCGGACTCAAATGCACCATCGCGCCGTTCTGGGCGATGACGACAACGTATCTCGGCGGTGTGGCGGCGGCAGCAGGCATCGCATTGATCAACTCAGTCGGTAATCTCGGCGGCTTCATCGGGCCGTTTCTCGTCGGCGTGATCAAGGACCGCACGGGCAGCCAGGTCGTCGCGTTGCTCATGCTCGGTGGGGCGCTGCTGGCCATGGCCGTGCTGGCGGCGGCACAACGCGACCCGAACAAAGGACGGTAGCGGTGAACATCTTGCGCACCAGGCTGGCGCAGCGATTCGTTGTCAAAAATTGCGAAACCGACACCTTGTCCCTGATTTGGTTTTCAGAGTATTCCTGCTTCAATTCAGCGCGTTCACCCAGATAGACTCGCAGTTCATGTTCAAAAAGTATTTGTGGGCACTGTGGATCGGCGGACTTGTGACTGGCGTATTCGGAGCCGAACCTCGGTCCAATCCTCCGGCGGAAAGTGCGGATGCGGTGGGACGCGCTTCGGCAGAGTCCGATCTTGGGTCGGCAACCAACACCATCCCTCCGTGGCGAGACCTCAAGCGCTGGAGCTTCCAGGCGGGCGTTGGATTCATCACCGGATCGACGATTGATGAGGTTGCGACGTTCCAGAGTGAGTTGGGAAAAGGGGATGCCCACGGCCAGATTTATTTGATGCAGGTTTCCTACAAGGCGGCTGAATTAAAACCCGAACTGTTCGGGCGGCGCTTCGCCGTGGACGTGGAATTGCCCCTGGTGTTGGGCGTGGTGGATGAACACGGACACAAATCCTTCATGCAATACAGCGGTGGCGTTACGCTGCGCTGGAAAACGCTCCCGTGGAACCGGTGGCTCTACACCAATTTCGAAACTGGCATCGGGCTGACCTACAGCCAACACGTCCTCGCGGCCGAGCGCGAGCGGCATCCGGATCGGGAACGTTCGCACCTGGAAATCTACTGGCCCGTGCAGTTGATGGTTGCCCACCCGCGATATCGAGAACATCAGCTTGTGTTGTTCCTGCATCACCACTCCGGCGGCGGGATTTTTCATACGGGCGGTGCGAATACCCTCGGTGTGGCTTATCGCTACGTGCCGGGAGAGTGATCGGACGCTTGAGTGCGTCCGCAGCGAAATGCTCTTTTCTCCGGGAAGATTTCGGACGAGTTTATCGCCATGAACGAGCAGCCAGAGCAGCCGTTTGATTCCGAGCGCCCGCCGGACGAGACATGGTGGGAGCGCGAGCTGCATCGTAACGAGAAGCTCATGGACAAATACATGGCGGTGCTCGGCGACAATCCCGATTGGGACAAGTGGCAGAACCCCGACGACCTCTACAACAAAGTCCATTTCGACATCGACCCACCGCAACGCACTGAAGAAGAGACGAAGGAAGAGGAGGAGGAACCTGTCGCCGAGGAAGACACTGCCGAGTGGCTTGGCGAAGCAGAGGAAGCTTCAGAAGAGGAAGACGAAGATTTTGAAGATCCGGATGAAGATCCAGAAGTGAACGAGAATTACCCTTCGACCTCCGTCCAGGCCCGCCGCTTCGCCTGCGATGTGTTCGATCTGGGTGATGACGTTCCGACAAATGCCGAGCTGCTTTTTCTCTCCGCCGGCAAGATCGGTGCGAACCTCGCCGGCGGCCACGGACTCGGCTACGACGACGAAAGCATTTGCGGCAACATCGTGAAATGCCGCTGGGCGCTGAGCGACTGCGAGTTCTGCCGCGAGATGCTCGAACAACTGCACGACAAGACCGGCGACGAACGCTTTGCGAAACTCGCCTACGACAGCCGCCGCCTCGCCGAAGTGATCCGCGAACGCGTGGCTCGTTTGCGCAAGCGCGTGTGGTGGTGAGGACGTTTACGATTGCCTGTCTGCCACCTGTGCCACTCGCCGAACCACTCCAGCAAGTTGATCGCACCTTCGTCCTGCATCGCGGGAGGAAGCTGAGCTACTTCGGCGGCTGCGATTATTTTCGCCTCGCAAGTCATCCGAAAGTCATCAAGGCACTACATCGCGGCGCGGATGAATTCGGAATCAACGTCGCCGCGTCGCGCAGCACGACTGGAAACCACGTGTTGTATTCGCAACTCGAGGAAGCGCTCGCCAATTTTTTCGGTGCAGAAGCGGCGCTGCTCGTCGCCAGCGGCTATGCGACGAACCTCGTCGTGATGCAGGCGCTCGCCCGAGACTGCACGCACGTCCTGATGGACGAGCGCTCACATGGAAGTCTCGTTGACGCGGCGCATCTCGCGTTCGGAGCGCGGACGATCACGTCCGCGCGGACAGGAGAAACGACTGGCGGGCGCAACCATCCGCGCTCCTTTTCTCATCGCAATGTCTCCGCGTTGAGTTCCCACGTGAAACGCCTCGGTGCGAACGCAAAGATTATTCTCCTCACCGACGGCATGTTCTCGCATGACGGTTCCGCCGCGCCCTTGCGCGAGTATCTGCGAGTGCTGCCGCGCGACGGGCTCGTTCTGGTCGATGACGCCCACGGAGCCGGTGTCCTTGGCGCGCAGGGAAAGGGAACGCCCGAGCATGCGGAGATCGATCGACGGCGCGTGATTCAAACGATCTCGCTCAGTAAAGCCTTCGGCTGCTACGGCGGCGCAGTGCTCTGCTCGCGCAAGCGCCGCGATGAGATCATCGAACGCAGCCGCTTCTTCAACGGCAACACGCCGCTCCCGCTCCCGCTTGCGAACGCGTCACTCACGTCCGTGCGGTTGTTGAAACAGAACCCAAACTGGCGCGCCCGAATGAATGCGAATGCCGCGCGCGTCAAAACAGCTCTTCGCAATTTTGGTCGGGAAATTCCCAACGAGCCCGGACCAATCATTCCGATTCTCCCGCGCGATGCCGCCGAAGCCAAACGGCTTCAGGCCCGCCTGCTGAAGCGCGGTATCTTCCCGAGCTTCATCCAATACGCGAACAGCCCCGGTTATTTCCGCTTCGTGATTTCGAGTGAACACAAGCGCGAGCAGTTGGATGCGTTGGTGAGGGCGTTGCAGGTTCGCTCCGCGCATTCCACTCGTTGTAAATGCTGATCGTGGCGGGCGATGAAACACTGCCGGTGGCAGCCGCGCGTGCGGGC
>JBBRBM010000057.1:0-31013 GCA_038205745.1 Verrucomicrobiota bacterium
AGCCCAGCATGGTGGCGTATTCGGCGTTGACCACCGCCTCGCCGGTCTGCACGTTCAGGTCAAAGAGGCCTAGATTGGAGGCCCGAAGCGCCAGGCTTAGCCGCTCCGCCGTTCCTTCCAGGAGTTTTTCCGACTCGTCCCGGGCGGCGCGGTCGCGCAACGCGCGCAAACCGTAGGCAATATCGTTGGCCAGCTCGACAAGAAGCTTCACCTCGTCCACATCGAAGGCGTCGGGCTCGGCGGCGTAGATGTTCAGCGCACCCAGGCAACGTGCCTCATCGGGCAGCAGGGGCAGAGCAATGGCCGAGGCGTACCCACGCTGGAGCGCCGCCTCGCGCCAGGCCGCGTAACAGTCGTCTGTCTGAATGTGCCGGGCCAGCACCGGCCGGCGCTCACGAATGGCCGTGCCCGCCGGGCCGCGTCCCCGCTCGGTGTCCGCCCAGGAGATGGCCGCCGATTCAAGGTAACCTTCTTCAACGCCCGCCCGCGCGACGGGCCGCACGGTGCGGGCGGCGTCGTCCTCGGCAAATCCCACCCACGCCATTCGATAGCCGCCGAACTCCACGATGAGCCCGCAGACATCGCGCAGCAGTTGGTCTTCGCTGCTCGCACGCACGATGGCCTGGTTGCATTCACTGAGGGAGCGCAGGAAACGGAAACGTTTTCCGAAACGGGCCAGTTCTTGATATTGTCTACTCATTTCCTTTCACGCCGCTCCTGGCTCGTAATCGTTTTCCAGCCCTGCGCCATCCGTTCCAGACAGCGCGTGCTTCAATGGTTGACGCCTTGTCCGCGTGCCACTCCTACGGATTTACAGCGTTGACGGCCTGGCCGCTGATCTTCCCCTTGATCAACGTCACTACGTGGGTGTTCATCCGCACCTGCAAGACAGAGCCTTTGGCGTTGTCGATGCCTTTGAGCCCCAGCCGGGATTGCTCCGTCGTTGGGTTGAAAGTTCCTTTGACGGTGTAATGAAACACACGCCCGGAAACGAGGGTGATTGTCGCCGTTCCGGTGACCTTCTTGCTAGTGGTGGTGAGCGTCATATCCAGTGTCCACGAGCCGTCGCCCACGAACACGTCGCCCAATGGGTCCGGTCCATCGGACTCGTGGTTCACAATCGAGCCCTTGGCGGCTGCTGAAGCACGGTCAATGTGCGAGCTGCTGATCGTTCCCGCGACGCTATTGATCGCAAACTTGGTCGTGCTACTGGCTCTTACCTTCCGCAAGCCATCGATATCGGCCATGCCGCCTACGGTTTGGATCAACGTCCCGTGCGCCGCTCCACGACCGCCGACGATTGTTCCTTTGATCGTGTAAGCGCCAGTCAAGGTCTGCTCGCTCACGCCATCGCTGTCGTCAAGCATGAGCGTCGTCGTGTTTGTGCCGATGCCGAAAACCTTGCCGCTGCCATTTTGGTTCAACGGGTCAACCGGGCATTCGATTTCCACTCTTGTTTCCTTGTTGGTCACGGAAACGTGAACGCTCAGGTCGGGAATGCTGCTGACGTCCCAGACTGCGTTGCTCGGGCCGGTGACATGGCTGGACCACGTCCCGTTGGGTCCGGTGAAATCATCCGCGCGGCAAAGACCGGTCAGGAGCAGCGCGCTGCCGAGTGCCAGCAGCGTGGTGAGAGTGGAAGCGGAATGAAGTTTCATAATGGGGTAGCCTTTCGTTGACTGTTGCCAAACTCTGGGTCTGGTGCGAGCGGCCCGTAAATGGAAAAAACAACACGGTTCTGGCTGTGCGCATCTCAATTTTTGGTAATGCTGTTCTGGTTCGCAGCAAGTCGAAGATTCCGCACTGTCGGTACGTGACCTCACCTTCGCGATACGATCAGAATGCCACTTCGCGCAGCAGTCCCGCGCGCTTCCCTTCGCGCCATTGATAGCGGTCAAGTCGTGACACGGGCTTTCCTGCCAGCATTCGCACCATGAACCTCCCTCTGCGAATGTCGCTGAGCGTCTGCACAATCACCCCATGAAAATTTCCTTTCACACCGACGCCTTTAACTCGGCCTACTGGTCGTTCGAGAAATGCCTGGCGTGGGCACAGCGCAACGGCGTGCGGCTCATCGAGTGCGGGCTGATCGATGGCGTGAGCTGGATTCACGGGCTGGGGTATCAACCTCACGTCGCGCTCTACGAAGACCCGGCGTTGCTGCGGCGCAAGATGGACGGCTACGGCGTGCGCTTCTCGCAAGTGGATGCCGCGTATCCGCTCTCGAATGAAGACGGCCCGCTGCGCGGCGTGCCTTACGTGATGAAATCGATCGCGTGGGCGGCGCAGATCGGCTGTCCTTGCGTGGACACGACCGATGGACTGCACCAGCCGGCAGGGATTGTGGATCGCGATTCGCTCGCGCAGATGAAGGGGAGCTACCAGCAAATCCTTCGCGTGGCCGAGGCGCACGCAATCATCATCAACATCGAGCCGCACGGTTACTTCACGACGAATCCGGATCGCATGGAAGAGATGCTGGGGTTCGTTGATTCGCCGCTGTTGCGGATGAACATGGACACGGGCAACACGTTCATCGCCGGGCAGGATCCGGTCGCATTTCTAAAACGTTTCATCGCGAAGGTCAGCCACGTTCACATCAAGGACGTGTCCGAATCGCTCGCGCAAGCCGTGCGCGGCGGGCAAACCGGAATCGCCGTGAGCCAGTGCGCGCTCGGTGAAGGCGTGAACGCGGAGAACATTCGTGAGTGCCTGAAGCTTCTCCGCGACCACGGCTACGACGGCGCGCTCAGCATCGAGTGCGAAGGCCAGAGCGGGCCGATGATCGAGAAATCGCTGGCGTGGCTGCGGCGCACGTTGGAGGAGCTAAAGATTTCGTATGAATGACGGGCGGCGCAAACGAACGGCAATGGTCGCGATCGCGGTTCTGCTTTTAGCGATCCCATTTCGTACGAGCGCGGCCACCAACTCCTTCCGGGAGAATGTCGAAGCCGACTGGGTGGCGCAGGAGAAACGTCTGGGTCGAGCTCCTGAAAACGTGACAGCCATCCGCGCGGCACTTGAACGCGCTGACAAGTTGATTGCAAATCTCGCCACGTCCTCGAAACGAAACTCGCTCGAATCTGAAGCGGTCGCATTGAGGCGTCTGCGTGAGCAAGCCAATGATGCCGAGTCGTTCGACGCTTCACGGCGCAACTCGCTTTACAACGAAATCCGCTGGGTCACGCGCGAACTGGCGTTGAAAAACCCTCTCGTCACCGGCCAGCCGATCGTGTTCATGAAACGCAACCGGTTCGTTTGCCAGATGCTGCACGAGTATCTCGGCTACTTTTACGACTACGGCGACATCGCGCCGGGCGGCGGCGTGTTCGTGCTGGAGGAACCGGGGCGATCATTCAAGACGCGGGATTTGATCGGCGGACGCCTGCCGCCGGGAAACTTCACCACGCTCTCCGTCACGCATGATGGGCGCACGATTTATTTCGCGTTCGCCGAGCGCGCGCCGAAGAAGCCGAACTTTTACTCGCGCGATCGCCGCAGCTTTCACATTTACGCGCTCAGCACCAATGGCCGCGAATTGAAGCAACTCACGCAGGGCGTCGAGGATGATTTCGATCCATGTCCCTTGCCCGACGGCGGAATCGCGTTCATGTCGAGCCGGCGCGGTGCATTCTGCCGGTGCAACAATCCGTGGGAGCCGATCCCGACCTACACGTTGCATCGCATGAACGCAGACGGTGGCGGCATTCACACGCTCTCGTTTCACGAGACGAACGAGTGGCACCCGTTTGTGTTGAACGATGGGAGGATCGTTTACACCCGCTGGGATTACGTCGATCGGTCGGCGGCGAATTTTCACGGCTTGTGGGTGACAAATCCCGATGGCTCCGGCCCCGTGAGTTTGTTCGGCAATTACACCATGAAGATCAACGCGTGCTACCAGCCGCGCGCGATTCCCGGCTCGTCACGCGTGATGTTCGTGGCCGGCGCGCATCATGCGGACGTGGGCGGCTCGCTGGTGATCCTCGATCCATCACGCGTGAAGCTTGATCCCAAAACAGGCGAGGATGATTTCAGTTCGCTCGAAGTACTCACGCCCGAAGTTTGTTTCGCCGAAGCGAATGGATGGCCGAAGAGTTACTTCCACAGTCCGTGGCCGTTGTCGGAGGATTTCTTTCTCACCTCGTTCAGCTTCGATCCGCTGCCGGGCATGAGCAGCGGCGAAACGAGCGACACTCGCACCGGGCTCTATTACTTCGACCGCTGGGGCAATCTCGAATTGCTTTATCGCGACGGCGAAAACTCCAGCATGTATCCAGTGCCACTGGGGGCGCGCCGCGCGCCGCCGGTCATTCCCAGCACGCTGAATCCAGAACTGGGCGAGGAAGGAGAATTCGTTGTGGGCGACGTGCGGCGAAGTCTCTTCGCGATGCCGTCGAACCGTCCCATCCGCGAGCTTCGCGTGTTTCAGGTATTGCCGAAGACGGAGTCGCACATCGTCAACGATCCGCGGATCGGTTACGCGAATGGCGAGAGCGCGCGCATGTTGCTCGGCACCGTGCCCGTCGAGCCGGACGGCTCGGCCTACTTCCGCGCGCCCGCGCGCAAGCCGCTCTACTTCCAGGCGGTCGATGAAAATGGCCGCGCCGTGCAGACGATGCGGAGCCTGACTTATCTCCAGCCGGGCGAGCGGCGAGGGTGCATCGGTTGTCACGAAGGGCCGAACACCGCGCCCGCCGCGGCGGCCACGCTGGCGACGCGTCGCCCCGCCTCCCGCCTTCAACGCGGACCCGACGGCGCACATCCGATGAATTTTGCGCGGCTGGTGCAACCGGTTCTCGATCGCCACTGCGTGCGCTGCCACGACGGAAGCGAAGGAGCGGGCAAGAGCAAGCTCGCGCTGACCGGTGAGCCCGCGAAGCAGTTCACGCGAAGCTACGACAACCTGAAGCGCTTCGTTCGATGGTACGAATGGGGCGACGCCTCGATCACCCAGATTGCCACGTGGCCCAACCGCGCGGGCGCCGATGAAAGTCCGTTGACGAAAGTGCTGAGCGACGCCACGCACGCTCCGTTGACGTTGCCCAGCGAAGAGGTGCGACGTATTTACCTGTGGCTCGATGCGAACGCGCCATTCTACGGCACTTACCAGAAGGCGGCCCAAGTCGCGCAGCGCAACGGTGAGGCAGTGGAGCCACCGGCAATCCAGTGAGTCAGGATCTCACGCAAAGGCTTCGTCCTGGGTTGCTGAGCGGGGTCTGAAAAGAAGAAGCCCTCCCGCATCACACGGAAGGGCATTCTTTACGTAACAGTAGCTACTGCTTACGCCTCAAAGGATTTGCCACAGCCGCAGCTTTGTCGAGCATTTGGATTGGAAATTTTAAAACCGCCGCCAGTCAGTTCGTCGGAAAAGTCAACCACAGATCCGCGCAAATAATTCGCGCTGAACGGATCGACCACCACACCGACGCCGAAATACTCCGCTGCAAGATCATCCGCACGCTTTTCGTCGAAGACCATGCCGTATTGCAGGCCCGAGCAGCCGCCGCCTTCAACGTACACGCGGAGGTTCTTGCCCGCGTTCTCAGGCAAGGACAGCATGTTCTTGATCTGCCCCGCCGCGCTTTCGGTGACAGTGATGACCGCGGGTTCTGTTTGTGTCTCTGTGCTCATACTCACGCGTTGAAGATAACAGTCGCGAAAAACAGTGTCAAACGAGGCTGCTACTTCTGCATCGACTGCTGTTCGCGGGCGTTCTTGATCTTTTTGTCCATGCTCTCGCGCAACGTCGGAATCATTTCGGCCACGCGCTGGTAAAGCTTGATGGCAAGCTCCCAATTCTTTTGCGCTTCGCAGAGCGTCGCGCCAGCGACCGCCGCATCGCGAACCCAAATCGCAACTGGACGTTCGCCTTCCCTCAGATTCGCGGCGTAAGCCACATTCAAATAATGATCCAACGCCTGACGTTGCATCTGCATGGATTCCGCGCCCTGGATCAACGCGGCTTGTTTGCGGCGCACCTCGCCCATGCGAAACTCAGCGGCGCTGCGCGTGGTCACATCAGCGCCGGGCTCGCTGGTGGCTTTGCGATAATGCTCGTACGCGTTCGTGTAAGCCCTCGGGTCCGCGCTCGCGAGTTGAAAGTAACAATCCGCCATGCGGCCCCACGCACGCGGCAGTTGAGAGTCCTGCGGATAATGTTTCGGGATGTATTCGAAGATCGTGAGAGCTTTGGAAAAACGATCCAGCGCATCCGCGCCGGGCCGTTGGATCCATGTGTCGCCGTAAGCGAACACCGCTTCGCACACCAGTGACCGCGGGCAGATCATGTCGGCCTCGGCAGCCGGAATAAGATTGGTGAAATAGTAGAGCGCCTGATCCCAACTTTGCCGGCGAAACGCCGCACGGCCCGCCTTGAGCTGAGCCGCAAATGTCAGTTCCGTCACCGGCCAATTCGTGCTGATCGTTCGAGGTGTGAAGAGCAGTTGGTAATTTCTCTCCGCCTCGCGGAAATCGATGTCGCCTTCCGCCCTGCGTAATCCGCGATTGAAGTAGTAATCACCCACCCAGTTCTGGGCGCGCGCGGCGAGCAGGCTTGCGGGAAAGCGGACGACAAAATTCGTGAACTCGGTGAGCGCATTCGTTTCCGCGCCGGACTCATACAACGCAACCGCCCGGGAAAATTCCGCGCGCGGCACATTTTCGTTCGTGGGAAACTGCGTAAGCCACTGCGCGTACTCGCGGATCGCGGCGTCCCAGTTCCGTTCGCGCTCGTGACTTCGAGCAATCGCCAGCCTCGCCTCATCGACCAAATCCGACTCAGGAAACAAGCGAATGAAATCAGCAAACACCTTCCTGGCCTCGGCGGGAGTCGCCAGATCGGTGAGCGCCTGGCCAAACAACAGCAGGCCGCGCTCCGCGTAAATGCTTTTTGGATAGTCGGACGTGACACGCCGGATGGCCTCGCCTGCCGACACCTTGTCCCGCGCCGCAAGGCCAGCCTGCAACATTTGATACAACGCGCGATCGACGAGTTCCCGCTGGACTCGCGGGTACTCAGCATAGTCGTCCACCACGCGCCGATAGCTCTGCACCGCGTTCGTGAGTTCGCCCGACGCGAATTGGAGGTCCGCGAGTTTGAAGAGCGCGACCGCCTGCGCATCCGATTTCGGCAGACCATCCGCGGCTGCGCGAAACGCGGGCAGCGCCTCACCGTTTTTTCCCTGGACGATCAGCGCCCAGCCACGTCCGAGCTGCGCATGGGCGGTAAATGGGCTTTTCGGAAAATCGCGCGCGATCCGGTTGAAGTTGTCGAATGCGAGATCGACGAGATTCGTGGCAGTCGGGACATTCGTGACCGCTGGCGCATTGGTGCCGAGCTGAAATTGTTTCAGCCGCAACTCCCCGAGAGACAACAGCGCCACGTCAGAGCCGGCTTCGGTCGCGTGGTCACTCAAAAACTTTTCCAACCGGGCGGCCGCATCGCCGAGTTGATTGCGTTCCAGGGAAATATGAACTGTTTTAACGAAAGCCTCACGCTGCCGCTCAATCGGAACGCCAGCGCCGAGGTTCGCTTCGTAAGCCCTCATCGCCGCATCGGGCTCATTCGAGGCGTGTAGAATGTCGCCCAGCAACGCGATCGACGCCGCACGCAACTGCGCGTCCCCGTTGATTCGCGCGATACTCAAAAGATTCGTGGCGCTCGCCAGCGCATCCGGCAAACGACCCACCGTGAACTGCACCTGGCACAAAAGAAACTGCCGCTCCCATCGCAACCTCGGGTCCGGTGCGGCGTCGGCGACACGATCGAGCGCGCGCTCGACGCGATCGAGCAACCGTTGCTGGAACAACGCTCGCGCGAGCAGCAGATAGCCCCGCGCGACCAAAGCATCATTGGTCCCACGCGTGGATGCCGCCGATTGAAAGGCTCCGCGTGACTCGATCAAGTCCGCGACGCGCGCCCACTGTCGCAGGCCGAAGCGCGCCTCCGCTTCACTCACGGCCGCGTCGAGACGCAGCGAGGAATTCGTGAAGGCGTTATTGAACTGCGCGAAGGTTTCCGCCGCGGCATCCGGTTTTCCGCTGTCGAGTTGCACACGTCCCAGCCAGTACTTGAATTGGTCCGCCAAACCTCCTGATCGCGCCAGGTTCGTGCCGAGCAAATCCAAAGCAGGCTGGAACCGTTGCTGCGCCATTGACGCGCGCGCTTGAAATAACAGGGCCTCGGCAACGCGAGGTGATTCCGGAAATTGCGCCACGAGATTCGAAAACGAAATTTCCGCACGCGCATGAAATCCGTCCTGAAATAAATGGACCGCGTTCGTGAAGGCGCGGCCCTCCGCATCCGCAGCCGCGACACGTGTCGCCGCCACAAACAGGAGCATCGTGATGAAGAGATGGCGAATCAACGCGCGCATTTATTTCCGAGCTGGTGAGAGGATTCGACTTAAAAAGCGTCCGGTGTGGCTTTCGGCGCTCGCCGCCACCTGCTCCGGCGTGCCTTGCGCGACGATGCGCCCGCCGCCTTCGCCACCTTCCGGCCCCATGTCGATCACCCAGTCGGCGACTTTGATCACGTCCAGATTGTGTTCGATGATCACAAGTGTGTTCCCCGGCGCGCGCAGTTTGAAAAGCACCTCGAGCAGTTTGTCCACGTCGGCAAAGTGCAGGCCGGTCGTCGGCTCGTCGAGAATGTAGAGCGTGCGGCCGGTCTGCTTGCGGCTGAGTTCGGACGCGAGTTTCAAGCGCTGCGCTTCGCCGCCCGAGAGCGTCGTCGCGCTTTGGCCCAAGCCGATGTAGCCAAGACCGACTTCCGCGAGCGTGAGGCATTGCTCGTAAATCTGCGGCACGGCGCGGAAGAAATTCACCGCTTCATCCACCGTCATGCTGAGAATGTCAGAGATGTTCATGCCCTTGTAGGCGATCTCCAGCGTCTCACGGTTGTAGCGCTTGCCGCCGCATGCTTCGCACGTGACGTAAACGGGTGGGAGAAAATGCATTTCAATCTTCAGCAAGCCGTCGCCCTGGCATTTCTCGCAGCGACCACCCTTCACATTGAAACTGAAACGGCTCGCGTCGTATCCGCGAATGCGCGCAGCAGGCAGCTTCGCAAACAAATCACGGATGTGATTGAACATGCCGGTGTAGGTCGCCGGATTGCTCCGCGGCGTGCGGCCGATCGGCGTCTGGTCAATGACGATGACCTTGTCGAGCAAGTCCTTGCCCTCAATGGCGCGGTGCCTGCCCGGCGTCTCCTTCGAGCCGTGCATGTGGCGAAAAAGTGCGCGCTGAAGAATATCGACAATGAGCGTGCTCTTGCCGCTGCCGCTCACGCCCGTGACGCACGTCAGCGTGCCGAGCGGAATGCGCACATCGATGTTCTTGAGATTGTTCTCCCGCGCACCGAGCACCTCGACCCATCCGCGATCCTTGCTCGGTTTCACGCGCTGCTTCGGAATCGCGACGCTCAACTCGCCCGTCAAATATTTCGCAGTGGTCGAACGGGGTGATTTAAGAATGTCGTCGAGCGTCCCCGCCGCCACGATTTCGCCGCCGCGAACTCCCGCGCCGGGACCGAGATCCACGATGAAATCCGCGCGACGAATTGTGTCCTCATCGTGTTCGACGACGATCACGGAATTTCCCAACTCACGCAGACCTTCGAGCGTGACGAGCAGTCGCTCATTGTCGCGCTGGTGCAGTCCGATGCTCGGCTCATCGAGAATGTAGAGCACGCCGACGAGCCCCGCGCCGATCTGTGTCGCCAGCCGAATGCGCTGCGCCTCGCCGCCGCTCAACGTGCCGCTCTCACGATCGAGCGTGAGATAACCGAGCCCGACGTTCTTCAGAAATCCAAGCCGCGCGCGCACTTCCTTGATCACCTCGTCGGCGATCTTGTGCTGAAAGTCGGTGAGGTGAGTGCTGAGTTCGCTGAAGGACGTGTCGGCGCGGTCAACGGACATGGAGCACACATCCATGATTGAGAAGCCGGGAACCAAACGTGCCCCCGGCATCTTGCCGGGTTCTGCGACGTGAGAATCGCCCGCGCCATTTCCCGGCGAGACGCCGGGGGCACTCTGGAGCGTGACCGCCAGCACCTCCGGCTTCAGCCGCTTCCCGCCGCACGCATCACACGGCTGCGGGTTCATGAAACCCTTGAGCCGGTTGCGCGTGAACTCGCTTTCGCTCTCGGCATAGAGACGTTCGAGATTTGGAACCACACCTTCAAACGGCCGGCTCACCGTGCTCATCTTGCCTGCGCGCCAAAAGTGAAATTCGATTTCCGTCTCGCCACCGCCATGCAGCAGCTTCGCTTTGAAATCGTCCGGCAAATTCTTGTAGGGCGCTTCCATGTTCACGCCGAAGTGCGAGGTCACAGCGCGCAACATCGCCTTGTAATACGTGATCATGCGCTTGCCGCCACGACGCCACGGCAACACGGCGCCGTCCTCCAGCGATTTCTCGTGATCGGGCACGATGAGCGCATCGTCAAAAACCATTTTTTGCCCAAGTCCGTGGCACACGGGGCACGCGCCGTGCGGCGAGTTGAAGGAGAAATGCTTCGGCGAAACGCGCTCGAAACTCTTGCCGGTCACGGGACTGTAAGAGCGATTCGACTGGATGGTTTCGATCCAGATGTTGTTCGTTGCTCGTGGTTCGTCGCTCGTGTTCGAGACGGCGGAGGGCGCGCTCGTGAGCGATCCAGCGGGCCGCGGTGCCGCGGCCTTGACGGCAGAAGCCATGGTTTCCGGCAATTGATGCAGCGTCACGATGGTTCCCTCACCCCACTTCAGCGCCGTCTCCACCGAGTCGCTCAGTCGCACGCGAATCTTGTCGTCGATCACGAGTCGATCCACGATGACGTCGATGGTGTGTTTCTCCTTCGGATCGAGTTTCACCCGCGTATTGGCCGACAGCTCGACAAGGTTTCCGTCCACACGCGCACGCACGAAACCTTCGCGTCCGAGCCGCTCAATCACGTCGCGGAACTCCCCCTTCTCGTCGCGCACCACCGGCGCGAGCACCATCATCCGCGACTTCGGCGGCAGCGCGAGAATGGTGTCCACGATGTCCGTCGTGGATTGCGGTGCGATCGGCACGCCCGAGTCCGGGCAATGCGCCTGGCCGATATGAGCAAACAGCAGCCGCAAGTAATCGTAGATCTCCGTCGTCGTGGCGATGATCGAGCGCGGGTTCGAGCCTGAACTTCTTTGTTCAATCGCAATCGACGGCGATAAACCCTCGATGAAATCCACGTCCGGCTTCTGCAATTGATCGAGGAACTGCCGCGCGTATGCCGACAGTGACTCCACGTATTTCCGCTGCCCCTCGGCGTAAAGCGTATCGAAAGCGAGCGACGACTTTCCTGAGCCGCTCAAGCCGGTGATGACCACCAGCTTATCGCGCGGAATGTCGATGGAGATGTTCTTGAGATTGTGTTCTCGCGCACCTCCGACCCGAATGAATTCCTTCGCCATATCGCCGAATTTTCTCGTGAGAGAATCCCGCGAGCGTAAGGCCGCTCGGCGCGGAAGCAAAGGCGGACGTTGAAATCGGACAGCAACGTCTCACGCCGAGCCCGCGCAGAAAATCCGAGACCGCGATGATGGACACTCCAGCCGCGTGTTTCAGCGTGAGCAGATGGCCCTTGTCGCCCGTCACGAGATAGTCGGCCTTCGCGGCGGCGGCGCATTCGATGAACATCTCGTCGTCCGGATCGGCGGTGGCGGCGGGCAGCGGCGTGGGCAGGTAGAGATGTCCCGCCTGGCGAATCGCGGTCAACCAGTCCGTCGGTTGTTTCTCCGGGTAGCGCGCGGACAATCGGGCCACGACTTCCTCGTATTCCGTGAGGATGGGGTGGCTCATGGCGAGGTCGAACCGGCCCAGCGTCCACGCTTCCAGACAATGCGCGGGTTTGCCGCGCCAGAACGTGGCGCTCGCGACAATGTTCGTGTCGAGCACGGCGATCATCGCCGCCGGGCGCGGACTTCGCCGATAGCCTGTTCGACGGCGGCGTCATCCTCTGGCGTGGGTTGGGGCTGCGAACGGCTGCGCTCCAGCAGGGCGGCGGCCTGTTCCGGGGAGAGCGGCTGATGTTTCCGCAGCACGAGCGTGCCCTTGTAGAGTTGAACTTCCAGCGTGTCGCCGGGTTGGAGATGCGCGCGGTCGCGTATTTCCCGCGGAATCACGATCTGGCCGTCAGCCGACAACATGGCGTTCATGGCCGAACTAAAGACCGATTGCCGCAATGCGTCAAGGAACCGCGCGGCGCGTTGGCGGGGCGTTTGGATAAACCGCTTCTTGCCAATCTTTATGTAACCAGCCTGAATGCCTCCCAGATGCACCTTGCTAGGCCAAACCAAATCATGCCGAACTAAACCTATTGGCCCTATATGGAAATACTTATCCTCTATTTCTTGCTCTCAGTGATTGGCGTTTTATCTCTGTCGGTTGTCGTGTTTCGTTTTTGGTTCTTCTCCAAAGACGCCACACTGAAACGCCAGATAACAAAGCGTCGGAACCAAGCATTCAAACGTCATCTGTTGAAGAAAGCAGAGCTTGCGGTCGATTTTTTATTCTCGGAACGGCACGTATTCAGACGAAATTTTAACCATCACCCGTGAATCCTCACTTCAGGAAGAATTTTCTGAGCGCCGAGCCAGTAAGAACGTTAAAATTCGCATTTCTACGACCCAACAACTCGTTTACGAGTGGGACGAATGGACCGAAAGCGCTAACGGAGACTTTTCCACGAGTCACGATGTCAAAGCATATATTCCAGGCGAATGGGAGATTCATTTTGAATCTCTTTATCAGAAGGCATTACACATCCAGCAGGCTAAACACTATCAGTTTGAACAATCAGAGAAGCAAAGATTGAGAGACAACTTTGGTCTCTGATCTGCACCAGAAAAGCGCAACGGCAACAGCCCTTTCAAGCGGGGGAGCGCGTCACCCTACCGCGCCCAGTTCGCGCTCCAGCATGGCGACGAAGACCTGCTTCCAGCGTTCCTTCTGCCGCGCGACGGATTGCGAAAGTTCGAGCCGCTTCTCCAGACACAGACCCGAAGCCGGTTCCTGGATGCGCAGGACGCGCCCGCCATCGGCGAGTTTCAGCAGGAGCAGTTCGACGCTGCGTTTCATGGGCGAATGGTAGGATCAGAAACCGAACTCCGCCAGCATTCCAGCAGCAACGCTTTTGAGCGCGGGATATTTCCTAACACGGAAATGTCTCACGCCAAGGCCGCAAAGGTCGCCGAGCAAAACCTCCATCGCGACTCGTAGCAGCCGACGTGAGGAGGCTCCATCTGAACTCCAAGAACAATCAGAGCCTTCTTACGTCGGCTGCTACGGGTCGGCCCGCCTATTCCTCCGCGATGCACGGCCACGCGATTTTTACGGAGCCGTGGTGCCGGGCGATCACGGCGGGGCGGACGCATCTCCCAAGGCGAGTTCCAACTGCTCGTCTTCGCTCAAGGCCCACGCTTCAAAACCCAAACCACGCAGGGTGCCCGCAAAGTCTGCGGCGAAGCCATGCAGCGTGTGAACGCGCTGCGGTTGCACTTGTTTCACGAACTCGATCAGTTCGGAAAAATCCGCGTGATCGCTGAGCGGGAACGCGGCGTCGCAGCGATTCTGGTATTTGCAGCCGGAGTCCATGGCCCAGCCGGTGATGACGGCGCGGCGCATCTTGCCAGTGGCAGCGGCGAGCGTTTCGGGCGAGGCGTTGGGGGGCCAGACGATTACTTTGCCGCGCGCACTCGTTACCTCGAATTCCTCGTGCGCCGGGAAAATGTGGCCGAACTCCTCATAAATTTTCGTCATGCCGAAGACCGACGAGTGCAGCATGAGCGGCAACCCCGCATGGCGCAGCGCGCAGAGCAGTTCCTGACTTTTTCCAAGCGAGTAGGCGTGCAACACGGGCGTCTCGTTCGCGGCAATCGCGTCGTGGCAGAAGCGCGCGATGTCTGACGCCACCGTTTCGGCGGGAGGGAACTGGTAATGCGGCCGCCCGAAGGTCGTCTCCATGATGAGCACGTCCGCGCGATGCGGCTCGCACGGCTCGGCGGATTGCCCGGCGCGCAATTTGAAATCGCCGGTGTAGAGCAGCGATTCGCCGCCGCACTCGATGTACGACATGGCGCTGCCAAAGATGTGACCCGCGGGCAGCAAGGTGATGGCGAATTCCACACCGCCGTCAGCGTGAAAGGATTTTCTCTCGCCGAATTTCAGCGCGTACTCGGTGCGTTTGCCGCCCAGGCGCGCGCCCATCAATCGTGCGGTCGGCGCACTCAGAATCACTTCGCGATGCCTGGCGGTGTGGTCTGAGTGGGCGTGGCTGACGAATGCCAGTTCCTGCTTTGCACGGTGCGGGTCAAGCCAGAGCCGCAGACGCGGGAGATAAATCCCGCCATCGAGAAATTTAAATTCAAGCGCCGGCACGCGGTGATTCTAAAGCGTCGCCCCAATCGGAGCAAAAGGCATAACGAATGGAAGACGAAAGAATCAGCCGCCGGCCGGGCACAGTATTCTGATGCGTCTCACCGCGCCGCGGCGCGAACGCGGGCCATCGCTCAAAAGAAATCGGGCCCGGTAGCGAACTCCGGGCCCGATTTGTGGTGCAGTTGAAAGCAACGCCTTGCGGCGCCAACTAATTACTGTGCACGAATTCGATAGAAGCGGTTGCTCAACGGCGTGTCATTCACCTCGCGGAGATTGCCGTCGCCGATGTTCGTCGAGAACGGATTCCAGGGGCCATTCAACTGACCGGCCCATTCAAGGATGTAACTGCGTCCTGCGCCCGTGGGGAAACTGAGCTTCACGCCATTGAACAAAGGCGCTGTACCAAGCCCGAGGAACGAGCGGAGATCGACCGGGTTTGTGCCCGCCTGATATTCCTGCAAGTTCGTGCGACCGTCCTTGTCCGCATCCACATCCGCGCCAGAACGGGCGTCGTTCACCGAGCCAAACCAGCGCAAGCGCCACACGTCCGAGATGCCATCTCCCGCGCTCGATCCGCCGCGGTTCGAGACGGAAACGATGCCGTCGTAAACGCTCTTGCGCAAAAGCCCGAGGCCGTTGGGTGAAGCAGAGAAGTGATTGAAGTGAATCCGATACGCAGCATTCGCGGGAGCACCCAACGGGATCGGTATGACAAGCGTCGCGAGCGTGGCGTCGCCGGAGATGCCGCTGACGGTGTTGTTCAGCCAAGCGACGGAAATCTCATTTGACGTGACGGAATTGCGGATGCCCGGCGCGCCGAGGGCGGCCGCAGGAATGATATCGAGAGGCGAGGTGAGCGCAGGCGAGCCATCGAGGGGCTGCACCGTAACGCTGAACATCGCGACGCGAATCGGAAGCCCACCCTGAATATGAACTCGCACGGGCACGTTCACGCTGGAACCGGCAGTGCCGATCACATCGTCCGCGAGTAGCGCGACCGTCGGTATGTCCGTGCGTAGGGGCAAACTCGCTGCGGGCGGAACAGGCGGAGGAGGCGGTGTCGTGCCAGGGGCCACGTTTGGCACTTCGACAAATTGGCGAACGCCATTCTGCCAATAGCGCGCGAACCATTTGCGCGACGGATCGATCGAGCGGCGGAACGTGACGAAGATGTCGTCCACGTTCAATGCACCATCGCCGAAGAAGATGCTGTCGATCGCCGTGTCCGATCCATCGAGGAGTCCGTTGCTAGTACCATCGGAAGAGTCCAGCGCGTCTAACATGTCACTGCCGGCCGGTGGCGTATTGAACCCATACGAGGCAGATTGAAAAACCTGCAGTACGTCGTTGTTCAGAATGTTCGTGTCACCGAAATCGCCTGCGTTGAGCCAACGAAATGGAGCCACGTCCCCCACGACGTAACGGCGAATACCGACGGTGACCGTCTTCGTGCCGTTGATTGGGCCCACAGTCGAAGAACCATTCGTTGGGATTTCGATATAAACATCCTTGTTAACGCCATCCGAGGTGGCGGAACTGCGTCCGAGTTTGATCTGATACGTCGAGCCATCAGCCGCAAGCGGTGGAACAACAAACGAATATGCGCCCATGATCACCTTGCCATTCGCACTCAGGAAGCGATTGTCGTGCGCCTGCGAATAGGTGATGAGATCCTGCGCCACCGTGTCATAGAGATTCGTTTGTGTGGCACGCTCAAGCCAGCCGACGCCGAGTAGATTGATCGAGGCATTTGTGACGACCATGTTTGTCATCACCGAGTTGGTGTTACCGTCGAAACCCACGAAGGCTTGCGGAGGAATGGGAACGAAAAGGATAGGGTCGTCGGGGAAAGGTTTCATCAGCATCGACTTGAATGCCGGCAAAGATCCATCGACGGCTGGGCCGGCAATGTTTGTCACCACGGCGTTGAACTGAAACGAATAAATCTTCTGACTCGGCAGCACCGTCAGCGTCACGGGTGCGTAGAATCGCTGGCCTGCGGACGCAACGAACTCGCTCGACGCTTCCCCGCTCGCGAAACCGAGGCTCAATTTGTTCGCAACGAAGTTCATCGTGGTGAAGACCTTTGTGATCGTTTCGCTGGGCTTGTAGTTGTTCTTAAACGCTTTGACCTTGAACGTGATGTTCGTGCCGAAAAGGTTGAAGGAAATCGTATCACCTGCGGCCCTGGGTCCCACCACGTTCGGATTCGCGGCAGGATTGTTCGTGGGTTCTGAGCCATCAATTGTGTACCATATCGAAGCGCCTGTCGTGATGTTGTCTACCGTAAATGAGGCCGCATTTTCACCGATGATGATCGGGTTGGCCGTCTTGAAGAGAAATCTGGACTGTACCATGGCGCTCGAACGACGCCCGTCCTGCACACCGATGGCTTTGATGGTGAGATCAGGCTGTGGTGTGGTGAGTGTTTGCGGCATCTCCGAGGCCAGCGCCCCGTCGCGATAGAGAGGTGGGGTCAAGCCGCTGCCGGGTCCCGGCGCCGGAATCGTATCCTCAAACTGGCTCGGGGGCGTGGGTCCGAACGTGTAGTAGGTCGCGGTGCCGAGTTCACTCTTGATCGCGATCACTACATCGTTGTTGAAGGTGGCAACAATGACAGGCCGCAAAAGCGTCACGTAGGCACCGAATGCATCCTTCACCAGGTCAACCCATCCGATCACCGGGTCACTTACAGGCGGTTGGACCGCTCCGGTGTTGATGCGGCGCAAAGCGTTGTTCGCCTTGTCGGCGATGAGAAACCCGCCACTGATCAGATCGCGGCAGATGGTGATTGGTGTGTTGAAGGTCGCCGCAGTCACTGCCGGGCCATTGGTGAGCCCACTCACTCCGGCCTTGCCCGCATAGGTCTCGACCGAGTAAGTGGCGAAGTTCGTATTGTAGAATATGCGGCGAATCGTGTGACTGCCGGAATCGCTTACCAGCAAACCGCTGCCCGGACTAAGCCAAAGCAACGCGCGCGGGTTAGTGAAAAGCGCGTTCGTAGCCGCGATCGAATCAGATGAACCGGCGGTCCCGGAAACGCCGGCGACCACTGTAATCACACCGTTCGTATCGAGGCGCTTGATGCAATGATGACGCGTGTCGGCGATCCAAAGATCACCGTTGACGCCGATCGCAATTCCGGACGGTTGAAACAGCGTGCTGCTCCACACGGTTGACACGGTGTTGTTTGTGTCGAGCTTGCGGATGGCGTTGTTCTGCGAGTCGGCGATGTAGATATTTCCGTCCGAATCCGTCGCCAGCCCCGTCGGAAAACGGAAGCGCGCATCAGTGGCGGAGCCATTGATATTTCCGAAGACACCCGGCGCTCCCGCGAGCGTGGTCACAACTCCGTTCAACGCGATGAATCGAAGCGTGTGGTTCGCTGAATCCGCCACGACGAGGCCGCCGCGAGCGAAGATGATGCCTTGCGGCTGATTGAACTGCGCGGCGTTGGCCACGCCGTCGTTCGTGCCTGCGGTGAATGTTTGTCCGGCGAACACCGTGCCGACCGTGGTGCCCGAAAGCAGCTTCACGACGCGATGATTCGAGCCTTCCGTAACGTAGATCGCCCCGTCGGCGTCGGTCGCGACGCCATAAGGCTCGAAAAAGTTCGTCGCGACCGTCTCAACAGTCGTCTGCGCGGACAGTGGCGCGACCGATAAGCTCCCCAGCATCGCCAGCGCGGCGAGCAGGCCCAGTTTGCGTGTTGTGTTCATAGGGTCTTCTTAAGGATAAATTACGGTTGAGCGATGGAGAAACTCTGTGAAATTCCTTCCAACACATACGGCGTGCTCATGTTCAGACCACCTCCGAGTTTCGGGAAGTTGATGCTGTAGCTCTGCCCCTCAGCCGCGTTGTTCGGCACCGTAAAGCGGAGGTAGCCCACGATATTGTTGCCCACCATTGCCGGCACGAAAGCCGGTGAAGGCACCAACAACCATGAACATAGAATCTCATTGGGTGCCACGCCATTAGCGGACATGAAGTTCCCGTCGCCCACGACCGGCCGGAAGGTCACACGCCCCATCGCCGGGGCTGTTCCATTCGGAACCACGGCGGCACGGATGCTCAACCCGGCGACCTCTGCGTTGGCTGCGACATTCAGATATACCGGCACTTCGTACGATCCACCCGGAAGCAGACTTCCCATTGGGCTAACACCCACAGTTGCCTGAGTTTCCGGCGGGACAGGTTGCGGTTGTGCCACCGATTTCGCAGGCACCGGCTGATATTGCACCGGTTGGAGAACTGCGGGATCGGCGAGGATCACGCCGCCATCGGTCCAGTAGCGATTCCAGTTGAACGGGCTCAAACGCAGCGAGCGTTCGAGAATCGTGTTGAGATCGAAGAAGTCGATGAACCCATCACCATTGAGAGAGCCGGCTTCTTCAGTCGGATACGCATCCATGGCGCTGTAGGCGTCCGTTTCCGGATACGGCGCGTAGATGCCGTGCGAGGCATAGAAGATCGCGTTGACGTCGTCGTTCTCGAGATCGCCGTCGCCGAAATCGCCGGCATTGTACCACCCGCCAGGTGAAGCGTCGCCGACGAGATAGGGCACGCTGCCAATCGTAATGGTGCGCGGCCGCATGGTCGTGATCGGGACGAGCTGCTGGTTGGCGTCGGCGGTCGCAGACGGAAACAGCACCTGGATGCGATAGGTGTTGCCAGCCACTGCATCGGGTGAGATCGGGATCACGAGCATCGCTGCGCAGGCGAATTGATCGATGATGAAATTCGCGTCTGCGCCCAGGGCCGACACCTTGAGGCCGCGGGTCGTACCGAGCGTGTAAGGCACCGCATCATAAGTCGCGATCGTGTTGAGCTTCGCGGCTGTTGCCACGTGAATGAAGTCATTGCTGAGCATCGATGTGGCGCGGAACTGCGGGCGAATCGGAGGCCCGCCATTCAGCGGCGTCACTTCCACGCGGAACTGGATGGAACGGATTTCGGAATTGGACTTCATGTTCACGACCACCGGCACGATCACGGTCGAGCCGCTGCCCGCAGTAATGTCCCGTGAGATGCCGACTTCGTTAATGGGCGCCGAGACGCCACCAACGGTCTCGCTCGTGTTGGTGCCGTCAATCGCCTTCAAGCGCAGCGAGCGCAGGTCGCGAACGTGCTGCAGGAAACGAATCGATCCGACATAATTGTTGAGCGAAACTTGCGCGCTGCCGGCCGTCGGTTCCGAGCCGTCGAGCGTGTAGTAAACAGGAACCGTGCTCGTCACATTCACGGTGACGCCCATGGGGTGATAGCCGTGTGTCGGCCCAAACGTGGGAGGCAGCACCACGACTTGAGCGTTCGTGCCGCCGGTCGTGTTGGTGCTCGATCCCGTCAGGTTCGCACCGCTGATCTGGCGCACGAGATTCCAGTATTTTTCGGTCACGTAAAGTGTGCCATCGCCAGCAACCGCGACGCCCAACGGCTCGCGTGCCTGCGCTGTCGTCTCGTCACCATCCCGCCAACCAGCGAACGGCCGGATCCATTGCTGCTTCGAGCTGCCGTAGAGGGTGCGTGTGAAACCATTGGTCAGCACGATGCGCACGCGATGATTCAAACGGTCGGCTACGACCAGTGAACCATTCGGCGAACGGGCGATGCCCCAGGGTGAGTTGAATTGCGCGGCGGCTCCCGGACCGTCATTGAAGCCGGGTCCGTTGTTGCCGCTCAGCAATTTCACTTCGCCCGTCTGAAGATCGACGGTGTAGATGGCGTGCCCGCCCGTGTCACTGATGGCGAGGGTGCCGCTGTTCAATATCGCAATGCCGCGAGGCTTATGAAACCCGGATGAGACCTGGGTGATGGTGAAATCGACGCCGGAAATCTTTCTGACCGTGCCGCGAAGTTCGGTGACGTAGATGTTCGTCTGTCCATCGACTGCGACGGCTGTCGGTTTCACCAAACCTCCGAAGGTCTGTTGAAGCGTTCCGAAGCTGTTGAAGACCATCACGGTGCCGCCGCGCTCGTTGACCGAGTAAACGGAGCCGTTTTGATCCACGGCGACGCCATTCGGCAAGGGACCCTTCGATGCAAAGGTCGTGGTGATGCTGAAGTCCAGATCGCCTGGGAGTATTACCTCGCGCAGGCGGCTGTTGTTGCGGTCGGCGATCACGAGATTGCCATCCGCTTTCACGGTCACGCCAATGGGCTGATTGAACTTGGCCACCATGAGCGTATTGCCGTTCTGCGAACCGGCGCGCTTGAGATTGCCTGGTGTGGGTCCGCCGCCCAACGTCTTGACTTCGAGCCCCCGGCTGGCGACCGCCGAGATTGCGAGTAGCGCCGCGCCTACCCAGACCCGTTTTGAGTGCTGGAACTTTTTCATATCCGTAAATTCGTATCCGCTTCGTTATGGAGCCTGGGTGTCCGGCGCGTCCTTCTTCGGCTTCGTCCAGTCATGCGGCTTCGCGCTGTCCCAGAAGGTTTCCTTGGGCTCGGGGCGATCCGCCTTCTTCGTCTGGAGGAAGTCGGTGCTGGCCACCTGGAAGTCGTAGTCGTTCACGATGGAAGGCGTGATGAAGACGATGAGGTTCGATTTGTCGCGTGATTTCCTGGAACTGCGGAAGAGGAAGCCCAGGCCGGGTGCATCACCCAGAATCGGAACCTTGTTCTGGGAATTCGCCGTGCGGTCGCTGATGAGTCCGCCGAGCACGAGCGTGTTGCCGCTCGGTATCATCACGTGCGTTTCCATGCGGCGGATCGCGTAGATGTTTGCCGTGTTCTCGAAGCCGTTGACGATCTGGCGGTCGACCGCCGAGATGTCCGAAACTTCCGGTATCACACGCAGCGAGATGTTGCTGTTCGCCGCGATGTGGGGAGTGACCGTGAGAATCGTGCCGAGGTTGGTGTATTGAATTTCCGAACCCGCCGGGCTGTTCGCCGAACCAGGAGTGATCTTGAAAATCGGGAACGCACGCGTGATCGAGAGCGTCGCCTGCTGATTGTCCATGGTGACAGCGCGAGGCGTGGCCACGACTTCCGTGTCGTTATCCGAGTTGAGGAAGGAAACTACCGCACGCAGGCCATCCGCGTTCAGGAACGCCGTGGCAGGGTGCAAGCCCCTGAGCGTGTCCATCGCGAAGCCGCCATTGCCTTGAGAGTAATTGGCCACCGAGCGAGTGGATGATCCGGGCGTGACAGTTGTCGGTCCTTTGCCGGGAATGTTCACGGTCGTCGGGTTGCCAGGTGAAACGGTCTCGGTGAAGCTCTTGCTAGGATCCATGCGTCCATTGCCGAACGAGACATTCTGCGCCGCGAACGTGCCGGCCCAATCGATGCCCTTCACGCTCCGCGGATTCTTCGCGGTTTCCCAAAGCTGCGCTTCGATGAGCACCTGGCGCGTGGGTGTGTCGAGCTTGGCAATCAGTTCATCGACCGCCGGGAATTCCTTCTCCGTCGCCACCACAATCAATTGGCTGGTGCGCGGATCGCCGAGCACCTGGCCGCGGTCCGAGATGGTGCGCTTGACGATGTCGATGAGGTTCGTCGGCTGCGCGTACTTGAGCTGGATGATTTTCGAGAAGAGCGGATCGGCCGCCTTGGGATCCTTGATCGTGATCCGCGAAACCTTGATGCGCGGATCGTGGATGATCTGGAGATTGTACGTCTCGAGCACGGCGGTGAGTGCGTCCTGCGCGGTGACATTGTCGAGGCGCATGGAAACATTCGGCTGGTTGCTCATCGTGAGCAGCTTGGGGTCGGGGATGTAATTCAGCCCGGCCTGGCGCGCGAGATTTTTCACGGCGTCGATGAGCGGCACGTCATCGATCACGATGAGTGGCACCACTTCGTTGCCGGCATTGACGCGCGAGAGATCGATCGCCGATGCAATATTGTTCGTGCTGAGCGAAGACGCGGGAAACGCACCGTCGGGCCGCGCGACCTCGGCCGGCGGCACCACAGGTGCGGCGTTGGCCGGAGCCGTTGGCGTCGTGTTTGCCGGCGCACCTGGCGCTATGGCAGGTGGTGGAGTGGTCGGTGCGGCGTTGTCTTGTCCCCGGGTCATCGCCACTAAGGCGAGGCCAGCTACCACAAGCAGGATTTTGGTCTTCATAGTTGGTTTCAGGTTGTCGGTCTGAGTTGCAAGAGTTGTTAAATGCCTTCGCGAAGTTTGATTTCTTTGAGCTCGCCCGTGGGGACGATCTCGATGAGCACGGAGCGGTCGCGGATTTCGCGAAGCAATATCTTCACGGCCTGGCCCGCGGAGCGAACATCGGCGGATTCACCGACGGCGAGCGTGGTGTTGTTCACCAGCGCGAGGCGCTGCCCTTTGGCTCCGGAAATTCCTTTGAGTGAAAACGACACCGAGCTGTGCAAAGCCGGCGCGGCGTTGGTCGAACTCGGCGCGGCCTGCGCGATCACGGACGTCCGTCGCGTCGATTCGGGGAAGAACGGGTCTTTCCCTTTCGTCGCCTCATCCGTGAAGGACGAGAGCGGGATCACGACGGCATTGGTGTTGTTACTCGCCGACGCGGTCGCGCCTACCAACAGCGCGGCAGCCATCAGCACCAGGGTTGTCGGAAGTGTGATCTTCATTGCGCAACGGGGCGAACGAGCGTGAGCAGGTTCATTTTGAAAGTGAGTTTCTCGCGCGTGGTCCCCGAGCCGGTGGTGTCGGTCAACGGTTCCAGCTCCAGGTTCTGCACGCGGATGTAGGGATGCTTGTTCTCGAAATCGGCGAGGAACCTGCCGAAGTCGTGAAAGTGCGCCGTGCCACTGACGGTGAACACCGCGGCGTGGTAAGGAAACTTCGCAAACACCGCCACGTCGCTCGGGGTCTCCCGGCTGAACTGCGGGATGTCGACGTTGTGGCCCAGGCGGAAATCCTTCATCGTCTGGATCAGCCACGAATACATATCATTGGGTGCGGCGAGATTCGCTTCGGCAGTCTTCAGCTTCGCAGCGGCTTGCGTGAAGCTTCCTTCGACGGTTTGCTCGAGCTTCAGCGTGGTCTTGCCTTGCGCGACTTTCTGTTCGGCCTCGACGCGGCGTTTCTGTACACCCTTGAGCGTCTCGCGCTGGATGTTGATGACGGCGAAGTAAATCGCCAGAACGGCCGCAGCCGTGCCAAGCCCCACGAGGATGAGCTTGTCGCGTTTTTCCTTGGGCAATCTCCTACTCATAAAGGCGGCGCTCCTTGTCTTCGAAAAACAGTTGCAGACCGAAGCCAACGAACGCGCGCGTGCCATCGGACTGCGGCGCGGAGAGGCTGGTCAGTTGCATCTTGTTGGTCTTGTGCAGTGTTTCGGCGAAATAGGGCGACTTGATCAGCGCGGTCTTGAAGTTCGGAACCTGATCGGCCTGGCGCGGGCTGAAGTCACGTCCATCAATCGTCAGCACGACATGCTCGGTGACCGTGGAGGGCTTGCCTGGAATGACTCCGCTGTCATTGGTGCGGGGCTTGGTGCCTTCATTGACGGAGAACGTCTGGTCGGTTTTGAGGCGGACCATTTGGATTTTGTCGACCGCCGTGTGCTGGAGAGCGTCGAGCGCGCTCGCCCAGAGCACACGATTGGTGGTGAACTGTTCCAGCGCGGAGAGCTTGGATTCCAGGTCGCGCGTGGCGCGGCGATGTTCGTCCACTTGCTTGACCTTGCTTTCGATCGTTGTCCAGATGGTGTTCAGGCCAGCAATATCGGAACGAACGCGGCTGATCTTGAGTTGCAGCGTCAGGGCCGCGAGCAGGGTGAGAAATACGACGAAACCGCCGATCCATATGGATCGCTTCACCGGATCTTTCCGGCGCATTTCTTCGGCTGCTTGCGCTTCAGCGAGAAGGTTGATGCGAATAGGCATAAATCAAAGGGCGCTAATGCCGGCGCCTAATGCGACGGCGAGTTGAGGTGAGATAGACTCCAGCTCGGCAACCTGTTCCGCAGATACGCCGGACTGGAAGACGCTGAGTGGATTCCACACTTTGCAGGGCACGAGCAATTCGAGTTGCAGTGCCTGAACGACCAGTTCACCGCGGGCACAGCCGCCGGAGAGGAACACTTGCGAGACCGGCACATCCTGCTGGTGCTCGAAGAAATCGATGAACGCGCGCAGCTCACGACCAAGTCCAGTCACAAGCGGCTCAAGGTTCGGCTGAACTTCGGAGGCCATGCCCACCTTGATCCCTTCGGCTTCCGCGTAGCTGATATTAAGCGCCTCGGCCAGGCCGTGGGTAAAACGATCACCGCCGATGTTCACGACACGGTGCATCACCAACTCGCCGTTCTGCAGCATGCTGATGGTGGTGTTGCGGAAGCCGAGATCGACGAGCGCGACGGTTTGACTGGCATACGCCTCAGGCTCCGCGAGCTCGAATGCGTTGATCGGGCCGACGAGTCCCGGCGTGATCTCAGTGGGCACGAAGCCGGCCTGTCTCACGGCGTTGGCCACGTCTTCGACGAGTTGGCGCTTCGCGCCGCCAACTAAAATTTTCTGTTTCGTTCCGGGCGCCAGCCTCGGCGTTTCGACTGGCGCGCCATCCGCACCGACAGCCGGCCGGGGAATAATGAGCGAGCAATCGAAAACATGATCGAGCAAATCCTGCTGCAGGTAATTCTTCGAGTTGAATTTGAGCAGTTGGCGCATGTCTCCAACCGGCATCGGCGGCATCTCTGCGCGGCGCACCACTGCTTCAGTCGCACCGAGCGCGATCGTCAGGTTTTTGGTCCGATCGCCCAGCGCGCGGGAGACACTCTTCAAGTGCTCCGCCAAAACATCGACAGAGAAGGACGCCTGCTCACTCGGCGAGTCCTGAATTGTGTACGCGAGCAGATGAAACTGACCACCTCTGTTCTGAACATGGACAGCCTTGGTGTGGCGTCCGCCCAGGTCGACGGCGATGATTTCATCCCGGTGTTTACTGCGCATCTTCAATGTCGGCAACGGCATAGCGAGGGGTCTTTAGCAGCCGTGGTGCCAAGGAAACGCGCCGAGTGAGGACACTCGTCTGATTCTCTGTCAAAAACATGCGTCCAGCGTCCGGGTGACGCCCCGTGATTTGGATACGGGATTTTCCTTTTTCACCCCTTGACGCTCTGAACCTCCCCCAACATATTCCACGGCTGATTTTGGGCAGTGGCCGTGTGTCCGCCACGGCTGCAAAATGTATGGCTAAAACCAAAGCGAATATGTCTGTGACTAAATCCGCGAACCGGAAAGCCCCAGCGTCGAAGCCCGTAAAACCCTCCCAGCGCACGCGTGAAACAGCAGAACAACCCAGCGCCAAAGGAGTACAAGCCAATACCACCACTGCCCCGAATGCGGACAGCAACCATGGTGAAGTTCAGCTTCCAGCGCTCGGTTCGATCAAAAGCCAGTCCGGTGTGGACCTGACCGAGAAGGTCAAGGAACTCGTTCGCCTCGCTCAGGAACAAGGCTATCTCACCTACGGCGATATCAACGACGCGTTGCCGGATTCCGTCGTCACGGCCGACGAACTCGACGAGATCTACACCAAGCTCCGCAATCTCGAGATCGATATCGTGGATCAGGCGGACGTCGAGCGCGTCAAGCAACCCGAGCCCGAAGAGGAAGAAGACAAATCACGCCTCGACATCCTCGATGACCCCGTTCGCATGTATCTCAAGCAGATGGGCCAGGTGGCCCTGCTCACGCGCGAACAGGAAGTGGAAATTTCCAAGCGCATTGAAGACGCGGAGAACGAAGTCAAGCGCATCATTTACAGCTTTGGATTTTCCGGCAAAGAACACATCGCTCTCGCCGAGAAATTGATCTCCGAACCGCCCAAGGAACGTTTCGACCGCGTCATCGTGGACAAGAAGATCGAAGGGCGCGAGGCGCACCTGCGCGAATTGCGGAAACTCGTCAAGGGCGTCCGCGAACTCGACCAGAGAGTCGACGAGACGTACGCCGAATCGCAGAACGCGGCCAAAGGCAAGAAGGACAAGCTGGTCGCCGAGTTCAAGAAACTCGATTACAAGCTTCAAGGCACGTTCCCGAAATATTTCTACAAACAGAAGGTCATCGAGGAGATGGCGCTCGTGGCGGAAAACATCCACGACAAAATCCAGGCGAGCCTGCGCGCGATCGACGAATACGAGAAACAGCGCAAATCCTCAGTGCAGCAGCAGGTCATCGAAGGCGAGCAACGCAAGATCCACTCGCTCGAAGAGTTCGTGCGCATGACCTATCAGGGATACCTGAACGCGTACGACCAGTTGAAACACTTCTCGGCCAAAGCGCTCCAGGCCAAGACCGAAATGGTGGAAGCCAACCTCCGCCTCGTCATCTCCATCGCGAAGAAATACACCAACCGCGGCCTCTCGTTCCTCGACCTCATTCAGGAAGGCAACATGGGCCTGATGAAGGCCGTCGAGAAATTTGAGTATCGCCGCGGCTACAAGTTTTCGACCTACGCCACGTGGTGGATTCGCCAGGCCATCACGCGTTCCATTGCCGACCAGGCGCGCACCATCCGCATCCCGGTCCACATGATCGAGACGATCAACAAGCTGATGCGCGTGCAGAAGCAGTTGATCCAGGACTTCGGGCGCGAGGCCACGCCCGATGAAATCTCCGACGAGATGGGGATGCCCGTCGAGCGCGTCCGTGCCGTGCTGAAGATGGCGCAACAACCGATCTCGTTGCAGTCTCCCGTCGGCGATAGTGAGGACACGAATTTCGGCGATTTCATCGAAGACAAGTCCGCCGAGAACCCGTCCGACATGACGAGCTACAGCTTGTTGAAAGACAAGCTGCAAGACGTCCTCGGCTCGCTCACCGAACGCGAACGCAAGGTTCTGGAACTCCGCTTCGGCCTCGGTGACGGCTACAGCCGCACGCTCGAAGAAGTCGGCAAGCAATTCAAAGTCACGCGCGAACGCATCCGCCAGATCGAAGCCAAAGCGCTCCGCAAGATGCGTCACCCAACCCGCATCCGTCAGCTCCAGGGCTTCCTTGAAGTGGAAGATGTGATCGGCTGATGAGTTCCTTTGCAATCAAAGCCCTCGCTTAACTGCTACTCGGTTTCGAACACACGAAACTGACGTATCGTTTCCAGACCCGCGACTTCCGGCATACGGACGTGCATGGCGAATTCGTGGAAAAACTGTTCGCGTAATCCGGCGAGGGAGTGAGACAGGCTACGCTCGGTTTGGCGGGGAATGCCCTCACTCCAATACGTGATGGGAAATACGAACGACACCCTCCCGATGGCCCACAACAACGACAGGACCATTCAGCGCCAAGCTTCAAAAGAGAATCCCAAGAATGCAAAACCGTTCGGGCTCGTCTCGAAAACATGCCTCATAAGTCGAAAAACACACCCCTGAAATAGCAAAATGCAATACGGCGGAATAAAAACTCGTTCCAGTAAGCAAACTGCATGAAAAGGCTGACTTATTCCGAAAATTGTTGTGCCCTCAGCTCAAAATTCCCGGCCCAGTGGTCTGTATGGTGGTAGATGCGATGCCACGCTGCGGAAGGCACGTGCAGCCCACGCTCCGCCCCAATATTTTGCGACCGCGACAGAAGCGGATAAACTTCGGAAAATCGTTTCGCCCGCGCACGATCACACAAGAAGGTTGCGTAACAAGTCGGGTCCGGATTCCAGTTCTGCCGAATCCAGTCCCACCGATTCCTCCAAAGCCCGACGATCCAACACGTGTAAGCTCCCCGCCGTGCGATTTTGAAATGCTTTTCAGGGGGACAGAAATGACGGTTGTACGCGCACGCGGAAAACACCGACCTGTCATCTCGATATTTCTCGCAGCAGTGCTCCATGAACTGAAGACAGTCCGGCGCAGGCACCGTGTCATCTTCGATATGAATGATGAACTCGCCGCGATTCATTCCATCTTCCCACGCTCGAAAAGTGTTTAGCCCGCAACCCAATCGTTTTGGATTCACTGTTAATTCCACGGGTGCAAAATCAATTCCCTTCGCCAGCGCAATCACCTCATCACAACCCGGCTCAATGTGCGGCAGGATCAAGTAGTTCTCTATACCAACACAGCGCCGCATGGCCTCAACCACCTTGCGTGTGTAATCCGGTCGATTGAACAGCACCATCGTGATCACGTTCATGCCGCCATCGTTTCCGCCAGCGCTTTGTTGCCATTGCGATCCAGCAATTGATGCACGGCACGAGGAGCATTTCCGATCATCCCGACTTCCTTCAGCACCTCGATCAACTTCGCGTTCGAGTTCGTCCATGTGAGTGGCGCGACTTCACGCGACGCGCGTTCACCGAGCCGTTTTGCCGCCTCACGGTTTTCGTACACCCAGCGCATCTGCTGAATGATGTGATCCCGGTCAGGTTCGGCCCACACGCCACCGCCGTGATAATTGAAAGCGGCTGGCACTAGGTCGTAATCCACACAGAGGGCATTCTGCTCGGTCATGTATTCGGCATGTCCACCAAACCGCACGGCAATGCACGGGCGGCCAACCGCCATCGCTTGGTGTGGCATCAATCCCCAGCCTTCCGAGCGGGACATGGAAACAAAACAGGTCAGGCTGGCGTACCAAGCGGCGAGCTCGACTTCCTTCATGAAACGGGCGGTAACCTCTACTCGTCGGTCATTCACTTCTTCCACCCCGCAATCGGCAAATGCCTTGATCTTCAGCCGAACATCTCGTTCGCGTGGAAAGGCTTTGAAAAACAACTCAATCAGTTCATTCAAACCCTTGCGTTTGCCGCCACCTCCACCACCCATTTTCCCGGCTGCGCCGAAGACGCAGGGCTCACTCATATCCATCGGCACTGGGCTAAAGACGTCTTGTTTGATGCCAAGTGGAATGACGTGAATCGGCACATTTACTCCGCTGGCGCTGAACGACGTCGCGTTCCATTGACACGGCACCACAAGACACTCCGCGCGGTTCAACCATCGGCTCCAGTCGAGGGGTAACCGCGTCGCCTCCCACATCGTGAAATATACGGTTCGCTTGCCTTCCGTTGGCGCAAGGTTCGGCGGGTGCAGCATCAGTTCCCATGCGCCCTTACCCGTTCCGTGGATCAATCTGCTGCGCACCATTTCCGGCAATTCAGCGTGTTCTTCAAGGATCTCCGTCGGACGCACCTTCAGGGCGTATCCCGCTGCACAAAGATCGTTCACGATCTGACATGAGTGCAGTCCATAACCCGTATGGGCATTGATCGGAGCCCGAAAGACGATCTCACGATTCTTGGAGACGGGGGTTCGGCGTCTTGTGGCGGCAGAAACCGTCGCGGGCCGCAGTTCAACGGGCATCCGCTCGTGCCGTTCCCAATGCCCGTGCCACGCGCCGTCTCCATTCAAGCGGAGGCGGCATGTCAATTCCGTCTCAGAAGAGATCAACAGCATCATGTCGCCTTTCTCCTGCTTCACGTCCCAAAACACCTCGCACCCGGCCGAGCCATCGCCAATGAAACCCGTCGGCTTGAATGTCATGAAACGATCGTCATAACCGATCCGCCGGTAGTGATAAGCGCACGCGACCAACTTTTCTGCCGCCGCTCTCTCACGAGAGTTCTTCTTTTGCAGCTCAAAGTTCAGCCGGCCGGTCCACCGTTTGCGCAGCACAGCGAGAAATTCGATGCATTCTTTCTCAAAAAAAAAGCCACTGATGGTCTTGTTCCGCCCAAACAAACTCCACTTGTCCAGGTTGCGATGCTGGAACAAACGATTTCCTGTAAAATCATGCTGGCACATCGTGTATGCCAGCGGCTCAATCGGCGTGGACAGCATGGCGTAAGGCAAATCGAGTTTGCGCCAGGCCATGTGGAACGTCTCTTTGTCTCCGTGAATGAAGCGATAGAAGAAATCGGAATGCTCGTTGTACCACATCGCCAATTGCAGTGCGTTCCAGCAACGCTCCTTATTCACCATGACCTGACCCGTTTCGAACTCCGGCTCGTTCCTATACTTCACGCCACAGAGTTCCCAAATCGGTCGATCGCGCCGCAGCCGCCCATAGTCGGGCCAAAAAATGGCGCCCGTGTCCGCATATTCCGGCGTTTCGAAGAGAAACGTCGGATCAATGACGGGTACATTATCCGCATCAAGCAGCAGCACTTCCTTGTACGGTGAGTGCAGCATGGCAAACGGCTTGAGTTCCCATCCGTTAAGGCTCCGCACCGGATGTTTCCTCCGGACTGCAAGTCCGTCCACGCATTCCACACCGAGCGGAGCAAGCAGCCCGCGAATGTTTTCATCACATTCGTTTGGACCAAGATGCCAGAGTTGAATCGGCAACGTGCAGCCCAGCTTGCGCAGCATGTTGATGCACACCCACGCCGACGGCAGATAACGTGCCCCGCCGCCCGGCACAATGATGCCACGTCCCTCAAACCGTTTCGGCGGATAAGGCCGTAAATCCGTAGCGAGAAAATCATCCGCCGATGTCCGGGCCGTCATCACCGTGAGCTTCCGCGCATCCGGCGCGGCATCCATTTTTGCGACGGCCTTTTCTCCCTGATACGCCTCAGAATCGGTCAGGTAACGAACCGCCCCGCCATTGAAGTAGAACTCGATGCGACGGATCACCTCTTCTGCACTGATCATGTCCATGCAGCGCGGCAAGTGTCCCGACACATTCAGGCAAAGGTTGCCTGGTTGGTCCCGTTCATCGCCGTCTCCGATCGGAACTGTGCGCGATTTCCAGCA
>JBBRBM010000058.1:0-30403 GCA_038205745.1 Verrucomicrobiota bacterium
TTGAGGGCATCGTGCGTTGCGGCGTTGTTGTTGGCCTTGGCGACCTCGGAACGGAGCCGGTCGATCTCACCGGCGAGCGCACTGACTCGTTCCTTTTGCTGAGACTGCGCGTCCTGCACATCCTGAATGGTAGCAGTCAGGCGCTTGACGTTTTCTTCCTGCTCGCGTTGCGCGGCGATCGCCACGGCATCGCCTTGCGCGAAGAGCGGCGCGGCGAGCATCAAAGTCAGAAGGATGAAGAAAGCTCGTTTCATGGCTGCGAAGTTATGAGACGTGCGACGAAGGGCAAAGTTCAAAAGTTCAAAGTTGTTCCCAAATTCTCCACCAGCAACACTCCGCGCGTGACCGTCCTCGAGGTGATCCAGCGCAGCACCGAATTCCTGACGCAACGCGGCGTGGAATCACCGCGCCTGCAAATCGAACTCATGCTGGCGCACCTGCTGAAGATGCCGCGCCTGAAGCTCTACTTGAATTTCCAGCGTGAACTGAGCGATGCCGAGGTGTCCCAATCGCGCGAATGGGTGAAACGTCGCGGTGCTCGCGAGCCGCTGCAATACATCCTCGGCACGTGGTCGTTTTGCGGACTGGAGATCCAGTGCTCGCCGGTTGCGCTGATCCCGCGGCCGGAAACGGAACTGCTGGTCGAACGCGCCGCGCAGTTTCTCTCAACGCTTAACCCTCAACCCTCAACCTTCGTCGACATCGGCACGGGCACAGGATGCATCGCACTCGCATTGGCAGCGAAAGCGCCAAACACGCGCGGTGTCGCGGTCGATGTGTCGAGCGAAGCACTCGCGTTGGCGCAGGAGAACGCGGCGCGGAATCAATTAAGCGAGCGTGTTGAGTTTCGCCAATGTGCCCCCGGCATCTTGCCGGGTCAGGACTTTTCAAAGCCAAGTGTCTCCGGTTCATCCAACGCCTCCACCCGGCAGGATGCCGGTGGCACGTTCGCGCTCGCGCCGGGCGAACAGTTCGATCTCATCATCAGCAATCCTCCTTACATCCCGAGTGGCGAGATCGCTTCGCTCCAGCCAGAGGTGCGCCAGCATGAGCCGCGTTTGGCGCTCGATGGCGGCGCGGATGGTTTGGATGTGTTTCGGAGAATCGCTCGTGAGGCAAAGCCGTTCCTGAAATCGCACGGCAAGTTCATGGGCGAATTCAGCGACGGCCAGGCGCCCGCGCTAAAATCTTTGTTCGAAAGCGAGAAGTGGATTGTGGACGAAATTGTCGAGGACTACAGTTCACGGCCAAGAATTCTGATCGCGCGTCTGGTGTGATGTCGCGGCGGTATCACTCGAAACTTCATGGAAAGTTTGCTCATCAAAGGCGGCGTGCCGTTGCACGGCGAAGTTCAGATCAGCGGCGCGAAGAACGCCGTGTTGCCCATCATGGCGGCCACGTTGCTCACGCGCGAGAAGTGCATCATCCGCCGCGTGCCTAATCTGAGCGACGTGCAGTTCATGGGCAAAATTCTCGCGTCGCTCGGGGCCGAAGTGAAATGGGACGGCAGCACGCTCACAGTCCAGGCCGCCAGGATCAACGGGCACGGCGACTACGACCTGATCCGCAAGATGCGTGGCTCCATTTGCATCCTGGGCCCGCTGCTGGGGCGATTGGGAAAAGCAAACGTGTCTCTTCCGGGCGGATGCGTCATCGGCTCACGCCCGATTGATCTCCATCTGAAAGGCATGCGCGACCTGGGCGCAAAGATCACGATCGACAAAGGTTACGTGATCGCCAAAGCGCCGAAATTGCTCGGCACAGATTTGTTCCTCGGCGGACGCGCTGGCCCGACTGTGCTTGGCACTGCGAACGTGATGATGGCCGCGACGCTCGCGGAGGGCGTGACGATCATTGAGAGCGCTGCGTGTGAACCCGAGGTCACCGACCTGGCGGATTTTCTCAAGGCCATGGGTGCGCGCATCACAGGTGCAGGCAGTCCGACGATCACCATCACGGGCGTGAAGGAACTTCACGGCGCGGAGCACGATGTCATTCCGGATCGGATCGAAGCGGCGACGTTCGCTCTCGCCGGTGCAGCAACGAATGGTGAAGTCACATTGAAGGGAGCACGAGCCGATCACATGCACGCCGTGCTGGATAAGATGCGCGAGTGCGGGGTGAAGATCGAACGCAACGGCCCGGACATCACGATCAAACGTGGTGGGCGGCTTCGTCCCGTCGACATCACAACGCTGCCTTACTCAGGATTCCCGACCGATTGTCAGGCGCAGATCATGGCGCTGATGATACTCACGCCCGGCATCAGCATCATCACGGAGCGCATCTTCGAGTCGCGTTTCATGCATGTGAGCGAGTTGTCACGGCTGGGGGCGGACATTTCGATCGAAGGGCCTAGCGCGATCATCAAAGGCGGCAAACCGTTGAGCGGCGCGCCGGTGATGGCGAGCGATCTGCGCGCGTCGGCGGCGCTGGTGATCGCAGGTCTCGCGGCAAAAGGTTCGACGCAGGTGAACCGCATCTACCACGTCGACCGTGGTTACGAGAACCTCGACGGCAAGCTGAAGAAGCTCGGCGCACGCATCGAGCGTGTGGAAGGGGAGTAAATTTTCTCGCAAGCGGTCCGTCCCGTTCCTACGCTGCGAAAAATCCAGCTATGGACATCGTCTTCAAATGCGAGCACTGCAATCAGGAACTGTCCGTTGACGAGAACGGCATTGGCGTTGAAATCCAGTGTCCCTCGTGCGGGCAGTCCATCGTCGTGCCGCCTCCGCCTCCGGGCTCCACGCAGGTCACGGCCCAGTCAACGGCTGCGCGCGAAGAGAAACATTTCAAGGTTCCGACTTACGAAATCGCACCGCCCGCCGCTTCGATCGCGAAGGCCAACAAGCCACTCGAGATCGCTGCCAAGGAGTCCGACAAAAAAATTCGCGTGAGGACAATCCGTCACGCGGATCACGTGGAAGTGGGAAAAGATTTGTTCGACGATCACGTCTCGGATTTTCTGCAGAAGGTTGGCGAGTTGAACATCGTGAGTATGCAGCCCTTTGTTTATACCCACATGGAACTCGCGACGCGGCAGTGGATCAGCGACTACGGGATCATGATCGTTTACAAGGGTTGATCAGCCGCGCTTCTCGCGCTCGGGTTTCAGCACTCGCAGACCGCCTTCCACGAGCTCTTCGCCGACGTCACCGATGACGCCTGTCTGCCGTCGCCAGGTGCGGAAGGAATAGCGCGCCAGTTTTCCCAAGCCACGCGGTGTGAAGACGTATTCGGCGATGGTCGTCGCCGCGAGCATTGGGTTGAATTCGCGCATGTGCCACATGACTTCCACGAGCTCGCGCACGGAACGCGCCGCTGGCTCGCGGACGCGCAGCAGAATGAGCAGGCAACTCAGGCACATCACCGCTGAACCCACGATGACCGCGTGGTAGCGGGTGAAGTTGTGTGAGCCGAAGACGGTGATTACGTCGGGCAGGCTGTGCAGCACCAACCCGCCGACGATCGGCCCAAGCGCGACGAACAAGTTCGTGAAGCTGAAGTAAACCGACATGTAGTGCGCGCGGTTTTGCGGCGGCACCATTTTGATCATCAGGTTGAACTGACCAATCTGCTGGAAGCCCGCGAGCATGAAGCCGGTGACGAAATACGTCGCGTAGAGATGCACGTGGCGTGTCGGTCCTGCGATGGACCACGACACAGCGGCGAATGCGAGCCATGTCAACGCGCACGTGAGCATCACCGGTTTGTTGCCGAAGCGATCCGTCAACTTGCCCCAACTGCGCAGCGCGATCAGCGTGCCGATCGTTTGCACGGTGGTGAGCAACACGAGATCGCCGAGCGTGAACGGAAGTTGTTTCAGGACGAACACGCTGTAGAACGGCTGGCCCACGTTGAAGAAGAAGCCGAACAGACCTGTGAAGATCAGCAAGCGCACAAAGTTCTTGTCGCGGAACACCGCGGTGAAAGTGTTCAGCGGCGCGTGTGCAGTCTGTTTCTGCATCACCACCGGCGGGAACTTCATGCGCATGAAGAAGAAGAGGCCGATCATGCGCGAGCACGCCGCGGCGGCGAAGATGACGCCGAAGATCCAAAGTGCATTGCTAAAGTGATCGGCGATTTGTCCCGCGACCAGCGCGACGATAAGCGCCCAGAAGCCGAACATCATGTTGCGGGCGCCGAAGTAACGTCCGCGAATGTTCAGCGGCACCAGCTCTGAAACCGCCGCCCACCAGGCGACGCCACACACCGCGTTGCCGAGATTGGAGATAAACACGATCACGCCGAACGCGTTGTGTGCTCCCGGACCAAGCCAGGGAAACAGCAACACGAATGGCCACGGCAGCGCGTTGATCACAAATGTGGCGGCGATGATTTGGTGCAGCGAAAACCGCCGCTGGAGCCAGAACGTGATCGGCGGCTGGAGGAAAAGGCAGATGAACGGCGTCGCAGCAAGCAAGCCGATGGAAGTGTCCGACCAGCCGAGCGCTTTCACCGCGAAGCCGATCAGGAACGGCATGTTGCCGAGCGTGAGATTCAGCATCGGCACGCTGAAGCACGCTTCGATGGTGCAGTATTTGAGAGACAGCAGCAGCTCGCGTTTCCGCAGCGCGTTCATGCTCGGGACGAATTACACGGCGGCGGCTTCGACTGACTCGACGGCCTCACGCATCAGTTTGCGAAATTTATCGAGGCCTTGATCGAATGCCGCAGAGATCGGAAGCACGGGAGTCTTTTTGATGCGGCGTTTGAAGCTCTTGAAATTCGCCTCCGCCTGAGGCTCGTCCATCTTGTTCGCGACGACGTAGTGCGGTTTCTCCAGCATGGCCGGATCGTGCATCTCCACCTCCGTGTGCAGTTGCTGGTAGTCGTCCCACGGCGCGCGGTTGTCGCTGCCCGCCATATCGACGAGCAACACGAGAACCTTGCAGCGTTGAATGTGGCGCAGGAACGCGTGACCAAGCCCGACATTGTTGTGCGCGCCTTCAATCAAGCCGGGCACGTCACACACGACAATGCGGCGGTAATCCTCATATTCCACGATGCCAATCTGCGGATGCAACGTGGTGAAGGGATAGGGCGCGATCTTGGGACGCGCTTTGGAAATCGCAGCAAGCAGCGTGGACTTCCCTGCGTTCGGGTATCCAACGAGCCCGACCTCCGCAACTATGCGCAACTCGAAAAGATATTCGCCTTCGTCACCCGCCTCGCCGGGTTGGGCGAATCGAGGCGCCTGGCGAGTGGCCGTCGCGAAGTTGCGATTGCCGAGTCCGCCACGGCCAGCTTTGCACACCACGAAGCGCTGCTCGTTTTGCGTGAGGTCGGCGACGAGTTCGCCTTTCTTCTCGTCGCGAATAGCCGGCGTGTCCTCTTCAGCCGCGAGATCGAATTCCATCGCCTGCATGCCGCCCGCACGGCGAATCACCGGGCGCCTCGCTGAACTCATCGGCAAGACTTTCTTCGTCGGGACGTCTTCCCCGTCGTCATCATCTTCATCCGTCTCGACCGGTTTTGTGTCGCGAATTTTCCAGACCAGCGTGCCGCAAGGAACTTTGATGATGATGTCTTTCCCAGCCGGGCCATCCATCCCCTTGCCCATACCGTGCCCGCCGTCTTCCGCGATAAGACGCGGCTGGTAAAATTGGTTGATGAGATTGTTCAGGTCGTGGCTGGCTTCGAGAATCACATCGCCGCCGCGCCCGCCATTGCCGCCGCTCGGTCCGCCCTTGGGCCGGTACGCTTCGCGCAGAAACGCGACCGCACCTTTGCCGCCGTGCCCGGCACGCGCATAAACCTTGATCTCATCGATGAACATCGTCGTTGGAAGTTAATGACCCGTGCGGCAACCCGCAAAGGGACAATGGAAAACAAAAAGGCGAGGTCTCAGCGACCTCGCCTTGGAAATATGTTGCCGCAGTTTAATTATTCGCTGCCGCTGCCGCCGCCACCGCTTCGGGGACGACATTCACGCGCTTGCTGCCCTTGTCGAATTTCACTTTGCCATCGACGAGCGCGAAGAGCGTCCAGTCGCGGCCGGTGCCGACATTGTGACCAGCTTCAAATTTAGTTCCACGCTGGCGGACGATGATGCTGCCTGCAGTAACGAATTCGCCGCCAAACGCCTTCACTCCGAGACGCTTGCTGACGCTGTCGCGTCCGTTACGAACGCTGCCTTGACCTTTCTTGTGTGCCATAACTAAGCCTTGATCTCTTTAATCTTCAGCACCGTCAGTTCCTGACGATGTCCCACCGTGCGGTGATACCCCTTGCGCCGCTTCATCTTGAAAGCAATCAGCTTGGGGCCGCGGATGTGCTCAACCACATCTGCCACGACCGCCGCATTGTCAACGGTCGGCGCGCCGACGGAAAACTTACCGTCGTTCGCCACGAACAAAACGCGGTCGAGCGTCACTTCCTTGCCCGCCTCCGCGTCCAGCAACTCCACTTGGATGGTGTCGCCGGGCGTCACGCGATACTGCTTACTGCCTGTTTCAACAACTGCGTACATAAAGTCTTTCCCCAAAAGGGACGGAGATAGCATCAAAAGCACCAAGGGGTGTCAACACCCCATTTCCATCCCAAAGGGCGCGAACGGTAGCGCAGTTTCTTCGATCGGCAAATGAAACATGAAGCTTGAGTGCGAAACTTCGGATCGCTAAGTCGCTTCACGCAGCCGATTCACCCTGATAGGGTCGCGCCATGCATCAGCCCTTCATTCGAGCGCTTGGGATTGCTTGGGTCATGTGTTCCTTCGGGATTGGGAATGCAGCAACCGCCGTCCGGCCAAACATTCTCTGGCTCGTTGCCGAAGACTTCGGGCAACACCTCAGTTGTTACGGCACCAAGGAAGTTTGGACACCGAACATCGATTCGCTCGCCCGCGAAGGCGTTCGCTACGATCGCTTCTTTTGCACCGCGCCAGTTTGCTCGGCGAGCCGCTCGGCCTTCATGACGGGGATGTATCAAACAACCATCGGCGCGCAGAATCATCGCTCTCATCGAGATGACGGATACGAACTGCCGAACGGCGTGCGGGTGCTGACAGATTGGTTTCGCGACGGCGGTTACTTCCCGGCGAACATTCGCGAGATGCCGGCGACGATCGCCTTCAAGGGCACCGGCAAGACCGACTGGAATTTTACTTACAAAGGCAAGTCGTTCGACTCGGACAAGTGGAACGATTTGAAGTCGCACCAGCCATTTTACGCGCAGCTCAACTTTCAGGAAACGCATCGCGCCTTCCACGCACCGAAGCGGGCTGATCCGGCGAAGGTTGAGCTGCCGCCCTATTACCCCGACCACGACGTCACGCGCAAAGACTGGGCCGCGTATCTGGACTCCGCGACGGAACTCGATCGAAAGATTGGCGTCGTTCTGAAGCGGCTGGAAGCTGATGGCCTCGCCGACAACACCGTCGTCGTTTTCTTCGGCGACAACGGACAGGCACATGTGCGCGGAAAACAGTTTTGCTACGAAGAAGGCTTGCTCGTGCCGCTGATGATTCGTTGGCCCAAATCCATTTCCGCACCGCAAAACTTCAAGGCTGGCACGATCAATACTCAGCTCATCGAATCCATCGACCTCGCGCCCACGATGCTGGACTTCGCGGGCATTGCGAAGCCGGCGAAGATGCAGGGCCGCGTGTTCGCCGGTGAACATGCCGAGCCCGCGCGCGAGTACGCATTCGGAGCACGAGATCGTTGCGACGAGACTGTGTTTCGATTCCGCACCGTTCGCGACGCGCGCTATCGTTACATCCGCAACTTCACCGCTGACCGCCCGTTCCTTCAGCCGAACGAGTACAAGGCGAAGCAATATCCCGTCTGGAATCTCATCAAGGAACTCGCGGCTGCGAAGAAGCTCACGCCGGAACAAAGTGTTCTCGCCGCACCGACGATGCCCGAAGAAGAACTCTACGATCTGCAAACCGACCCGCAGCAAGTGACGAACCTCGCGCGTTCGCCTCAACACGTGGAAGTATTGAAACGATTGCGCAGTGTGTTGGAGAAATGGATCGCCGATTCGGACGACAAAGGCCGCGTGCTCGAATCCGAGCAACTGGTGCGCAACAAAGGTCTGCTCAACACCAACGCCAATCCCAACACCGGCTACACGCTGGATGGAAAGCCGCCCAGCGCCGCTGATGTGCGGCCGGCGAAGCGCTGAGCATTGGTTCGCACGGGCGGGAAATTCGTACCAGCATTCCGTGCTGAAATACTCCAGTCGCATGACGACACAGCCAACATCGGGTTCGCGTCTCCTGTTTGCAGGCGGCCTTTCGTTATTCCTGTTGTTCTGGGTGTTCTTCGTTCCAGACACCTTACCGGGATTGTTTGTGATCCCGCGTCACCCTCCGAGTGCCGCGCGAATCGTGATCACCGGCGCTCTTTGCACGCTGATCATCGTGCCTTTGCTGCGAGTTTTATTTCGAGGTTCGGCGGCAGAGCGGATTTTGAGTGTGTTGACTCTCATTTTCCCGACGCTCGTTTTGGCGTGGTTGGTTGTGGGGCTTGGGCACAAATGAACAAATGGCAGATCATTTGTCCCGTGGTCGCAATGGCTTTAGCGGCTGTGGTCATTGCGTCAGTCATTGCGAGGAAGCAGCGGCGTGGATTCATCGTTACCGCATCGACCTCCATCGCACGCGAGTTGATCGCTTCCACGAACTCAACACACTTGGTGCGTCCCGGTCCCGAGCTCACGACAAAGCTCGGCGAGTTGCTCAGCGCCCCGACTCGCATCGCTTCCGTTCGTCTCGGCGACGTACCTGCGCCGTTTGGCGATGGCAAGGCGGGTAGCACAGTTGTGCTGACGAACGACCGTGGTTTTGGAGTCGCGATTCGCTTGGGACATCGAGATGGTTCCGGCAAGTTTGACGTGCTGGGATACCAGAGCTTGAAAAGATGAAAGCCACGTCACCCGCCCAGTTACATTAGCCGTCATTCGTACACATGAGCTTATCACGGTCAATTCTACTTCTCAGTTGCGCGGTGTTCATGGCCCAAGGCGTCGAACAAACGCCGCAACTCGATGACCCCGGCGTGACAAACAGCAAAGCCTTCTACCCGGATGGGACGTTGAAGCACTTGACACGCCGAAGGCGCACCGACGGCCTGCTGCTGGCGAAATGGCAATACGCCACAAACGGCACAATCACACGGGTCGATGATTATGACCAGACCGGGCGAACCCTGCGCACACTGGTCAAGTGGCACGACGGCTCTTCAGTCGAGTTTTGGTTCGATGAGCAGCACAGGCTGTGGCGAGAGAACCGCTTCGACCCGCCCCTCAGAGCAGCAATCGTTTGGGATACAAGCGTTTTTTTGCTTCGCGGGGACATAATCCTGCACCCATCTCAGCGCTGGTCAGGTTCGACTCACAAACTGAACGACTCTCAGGATCTAGTCAGCTTCAGCGTGGTCAGTGGCAATTCCACGAACGCCATTCTCTCCGTAACAGCTTATGACTTGGTGCAGCAAATGAACCGAACTGCATTTACCTCGCTAACCGCGGCGGCCCAGCACGTGGCGGCCGAGATTTCGCGCGTTTCAGGTTGGAGCATTTACCTCTTGAGAGAGCAGCGTGGCGAGACGCAGTCCGAGGTCAGGGAATGCTTTCTTAGCAGCACCGAGCGATTCGGATTGCACGTGAGACTATCAATTCCCGCATCCCTGACGCTGACCAAGAACCAGAGAAACTTAATGGACCAGGAGTTCAAGAACCTTCTGGAGACAATGGAAGTGCGGGAAACCAAATGACGCCGGCGAACGCGGAGATAGACTGCAAAGCACACGCCCTGTCGCCTCCAGCGGATGAACGAACTGGTCGCTCGATTGCCTACTTCAGCTTGATAAACTCCCCCGCCTGCTGAACGTCTTTGTCGGCGCGGCGTTAAAACTTCACCTTCAGTCCCGCAGCTTTTGCCAGGGCGGCCTGCCGTGAGTCAAAGGTCAGGAATTCCTTCATGCCGAGCGCCTGCACGATGCCGACGTGGAGCAAGTCCACCCCGCGCACGCCCATGTTTTCCGTGTAGTCGTTTCCCAGTTGCTCGGCTTCGCGGAAAGCATTGGTCCACGCGATGGGCACATGCACGAGGATGCCGTCCTGCAAATCGGATTCGATGTCGTCAAAGGCAGCCTTGCGGCGTTCGGCGTCGATCTCCTTTCTGAAAACAGCGAGGCGAAGCGCATTGCGCAGTTCATGGCGATGCAACGGCGTGAACGGCAGCGGATCGCGAAAGTCCCGCATGAACGCGAGCGCCTTCTGCGAGTCGGATTGCGTCAGGTAAATGCGCACCAGAAAACTGGTGTCAGCGTAGGCTTTCAATGCATGCCCTTGTTGTGGTCAAGGATGTCATTCATGACCCGAGCCGGGATGACGCGGGAACCGTCGCGCATCTTCAGGCGCGCAGCGAGATCAGGGCGCTTGCGTGCGCACGGCGGCTTGGCGGATGGCGGCGGCGAAAGCAACGCAACAACTTTGCCGTGTTTGCTGATCTCGACCTGCTCACCTTCACCGACCCAATCGAGAACAGTGCCGAAGTCGTGTCGCACCTGCCGAATGGTGGCTGTTTTCATGTGACACAATCGTGTGATACAAAGGGCGTTGTGTCAATCAGCCCATGAGCACGTCCGTCGCGTCGTGTTCTGCTGACCTGCTTGGCTTGGTGAACATTTTTGTCCCCGCGGACGGAGATGTTCACCGCTTCAGCAAATCCGCCACGTCCACCGCGGCATCGGGAAACGCCAGCGGCGCGGCGTGCTCGCCTGCGCGGAGGACTTTCTTTGAACCGTAGCCCGCGAAGTGCGGTTCGCGATACACTTCAACCGTCAGTTCGTTGAGGTTCACGATCCAAAATTCGGCAATGCCCGCACGTCCGTAGGCGGGGAGTTTTTCTTCTCGGTCGTAAGCAAGAGAAACGTCGGCAACCTCGATCAATAGGTGAACATCGCCCGGAACGGATGGCGCGTCTTGTAGTAATCCGCACGGCATCTGCGAGCCGCGCCTGCCCTCAGCGTGCCCCCGGCGTCCCGCCGGGCATGGACCCAGTGCCGACGAGCGCGCCTCGACGAAGCATTATGTTGGATATACTGCGGCTCCACCCGGCGGGACGCCGGGGGCACGCTACAGCTTCACTATGCCCGCGACCGTCTGCACATCCTTGTCGCCACGTCCGGAGAGATTCACGATGATGAGCGCGTCCTTCGGCATTTTCGGCGCGCGTTGGATGACCGCGGCGACAGCGTGGGCGCTTTCAAGCGCGGGGATGATGCCTTCGAGCCGCGCGAGTTTCATGAACGCTTCGAGCGCCTGACCATCGGTGGCGTAGGTGTACTCGACGCGTTTCTTGTCATAGAGCCAAGCGTGTTCGGGACCGACGGCGGCGTAGTCGAGGCCGGCTGAGACGGAGTGGGTGAGTTGAATCTGGCCGTTCTCGTCCTGAAGAATGTAGCTGCGCGTTCCTTGCAGCACGCCGAGGGAGCCGCCATGAAAACGTGCCGCGTGTTTCTCGGGCTTGATTCCTTCGCCGCCCGCTTCGACGCCGAGCATCGCGACGGATTTGTCTTCGAGGAATGGATAAAAAAGTCCGATCGCATTTGAACCGCCGCCAACGCAGGCGATGAGCAAATCCGGCAAGCGCTCTTCCTTTTCAAGAATCTGCCGGCGCGCTTCGTCGCCGATCACGCGCTGGAAATTTCGCACCATCAGCGGATACGGATGTGCGCCGTAGGCAGTGCCAAGAATGTAATGCGTGCTGCGCACGTTCGTGACCCAGTCGCGCATCGCCTCGTTCACGGCTTCCTTCAACGTCTTCTGTCCGGCGTGGACGGGCACCACTTCCGCGCCGAGCATCTTCATGCGAAAGACGTTCAAGCGCTGGCGATCACAATCGACCGCGCCCATGTAGATCACGCACTTGAGTCCGAACATCGCGGCCACCGTGGCCGTCGCGACGCCGTGCTGGCCGGCGCCCGTCTCAGCGATGATGCGGGTCTTGCCCATGCGCTTCGCGAGGAGAATCTGGCCCATCGCGTTGTTGATTTTGTGCGCGCCGGTGTGAAGCAGGTCTTCGCGCTTCAGGTAAATCTTCGGCCCGCCCAGTTCCCGCGTGAGGCGTTCGGCGAAGTAAAGCGGCGTGGGGCGTCCGCAAAATTCCTTCAGGTAATAATCCAGCTCGTGCTGAAACTCGGGATCGTGCTGCGCGCGGAAATATTCCTCCTCAAGCTGCTGCAACGGATGCATCAGCGTCTCCGGCACGTAACGCCCGCCGTACGGGCCGAAGTGCCCTTGCGTGTCGGGAAGTTGTTCGCTCACGACTGAACTCATGCCGCGCAAGCTACTGGCTCGTCTCATCTGAGTCGATACAGAGAAATGACCACGGAAGACACTGAAGACACGGAAATACCCGGATTGTGATTCGTTTGCGGTGCAGTGACGCCGGCCGTGAGCCGCATTCAGCGCCGGGCTTCCGTGTCTTCAGTGGTTCAACATTAATCCTCACGGTTAAGGCATTCCCGGCTCCTGCCGATGTTCCGGCGTGAATTCGGGTCAAACATTGTCTGTGGGGAATCGCTCCTTTGCCGAGCCGTGGCGGCAGGAATATCGCGCCCTCACAGCGCGCGAAAGCGACGTCTTGCAGGCGCAACGCGAACTCGTGGGCGACATGCTGCGCGAGCATTGCGGCGTTTATAGCCTCCCCGTGTTACGTTCCGATCTGGCCGTGTTGCAACAAATCGTGGACGACTCGGTGTTGAGTCCCCAGCAACAGGATGCATGGGCCGCAGTCGGGATTGTCTTTGGCGATCTGCTTGCCGCGGAACTCGGCCTCGAATGGTGTGCGTTCTCAAGCGCGCATGGAATCGAGCCGGCGATTCAAAGCGATGACTTCGCGCTGACACTTTTTCCACAACGCATCGTGCGCAGGCTTGTCGAGGAGGACGAAGTGATCCAGTTCGACTCACTGATGGACCACCTCGCCAGTCACTTGCACGAACTGCATGAACGACACTCACGTCGCGAGCCCAAAAGGCTTGTGACTGCCACTTGAGTCGATAACTTCAGTCCCGAACCACTTTCACCGAATAACATTTATGGCCGACAAGAACAGCAAGCAGCCCGAGAACGTTCCGGGCAAATGGTACGTGGACACGACGTGTGTGCCGTGCAATTCCTGCGTCAGCGAAGCGCCGTCGCTTTTGAAATACAGCGCCGACGAGAGCCACGTCTTCTTCGCCAAACAACCGTCCACGCCGGACGAGGAAGCCGCCGCCCAACGCGCCGCGGAGATTTGTCCTACGACTTCGATCGGCAACGACGGCGAGTAAGCACCACGACTTTTGAATTGCCTCGCGCTCTTTCCGGGCGCGAGGCTTTGTTTTATGGGGTCACTGCAAAACAAATGGGTTCTCATCACGGGCGCATCAAGCGGCTTCGGCGCGTCTGCGGCTTTGGCGTTTGCGCGTGAAGGCGCAAAGCTTCTGCTTGGCGCCCGCCGCGTGGACCGATTGGAACAAGTTGCCGCCGAGGCGAAGAAGGCCGGCGCACCCGCCGCACAGGTTCACGCGCTCGATGTCACTTCCACCGCCAGCGTCGAATCGTTTGTGAAATGGTCTCGCACGCTCACCGACAAACTTGATGTGCTGATCAACAACGCTGGTGGCGCCAAGGGCGCTGACAAAGTCGCCGACGCGAAGGACGAGGACTGGGAATTCATGATGCAGGCCAACGTCCTCGGCGTGCTGCGCATGACTCGCGCCTGCCTGCCGCTCATGACGAACAATCCCGGCAGCACGATCATCAACATCGGTTCGATCGCGGGCCGCACGGCGTATGAAGGCGGCTCCGCGTATTGCGCCGCCAAGGCCGGCGAACTCCAGATCACTCGCGCACTGCGATTGGAATTGTGCGGCACTGGCGTGCGCGTCGCGACCGTCGATCCGGGCTTTGCGGAAACGGAATTTTCACTCGTCCGTTTCAAAGGGGACGCCGCGCGCGCCAAAAAAGTTTACGACGGCATGATCCCGCTCACCGGCGAAGACGTCGCGGAAGCGATCCTGTGGGTGGCCAGCCGTCCGGCACACGTTTGCATCGATGAGATGGTGATCAAGCCGACCGACCAGGCGCAGGTTTACAAAGTTCACCGGCGGACGGCGTGACGCTGTTGCGAAGCGGATCGTCAGCGGGCATCACTTCACCGGCAAATCCACGCGGCGTTCCTTCCACGTGCGGTTCTTCATGTCGCCGAGCCAGGGCTGGAATATTTTTCGATCGAGGAATAAATCCGCGCTCGCAACCGGCGCGTCCTTGGTCGCTTCCGCCAGAACTTTTCCCGCCGGATCAACGATGAACGTGCGCATGTCGTAGCTGGAACTGATGAGGAAGACGTGGTTCTCGATCGCACGCGCCTGGGCGAGCACGTCACTGCCGCCCCAGATCGGGAGCAGAATTACTTCGGCGCCTTGCGCTGCCAGCGCGCGGGCCGGTTCGGGAAATTGCAAGTCCCAGCAAATCATCATTCCAACTTTGCCGAAGTCCGTATCGAAGACCGGATAGGCTTCGCCCGGCGTGATGCCCGCCTCCCATTCCTCGCGCGGCAAATGTGTCTTGCGGTATTTGCCCACGAGTTTGCCGTCGCGCCCGACGAGCACGGATGTGTTGTAAACGATCTTGCCGTCGCGCTCGTAAATTCCCGCCACGATATAGCTGCGCAATTCCTTCGCGAGCGCGCCCAGCCGTTCAGTGCTCGGGCCGGGAATCCCCTCGGCGACTTCCGCGAAAGTCTTGCCCGTGCCGATGACTGTTGCGCCCTCGGGAAAGCAAATGATGTCCGGCTTCTGCGCCGCGCTTTTCTTAGCGAGCGAACAAAACTGTTCCAGCGCGTCCGCCGCCGATTTCATTCCGCGTGGCCGATGCGCAATGGTCACCGCGCGCACCACGCGATCGCGCGGCGAAGTTTCGGGCGCGAGATCGATGTCGCTCCACCAGACTTTACCGTGATCGGTGAAGCCGAGCCCGAGTTGGATTTCCACAGCAGTCGCGTTCGTCGGGACGGGTGTCACAAGTTCGACGCGCTTCCATTTTCCGTCGCGTTCAACATCGAGCACGAAGTCGGGCGGGCGAACGTCCTTGCCCGAGGAGTTGAGCCATTGGAGTCGGGAAATCACTGAGCGCCGTTCGTCGGCCACATTCTCCGCGCGATACCACGCGGTGAAGCGGTACATGTTTCCGCCGCGGATATTGTCCACGCGCTTTTTCCATGTGCCGAATTCGCTGCGGTCACGGGTTTCGAGACGGAGCGAGGGCGTGCGTCCATGGCCACTCTTGGCCTCAATGGTAAATCGCGGCGCGATCTCGGCGCGCGGCGTCCAAGGCTGCCAGTCATTCGTGCCGATGGCAGCGTGCGCCGAGACGACGGCGCACAACACGAGCGCGAGAAATCCAATGTGTTTCATGGTGATGGCTCGATTGTAGTACAAAACGCTGACTGCGGGCGAACGAACTTTGTTCAAGTCACCGCCGTCGCGACCAGCGATACCGCACCTGGGGCAACGCAACCGCGCACCCGCCTGAACGGGTTGCAACTCGCCATTCACGCACGGCTCGTTTGCACGACGAGTGCTCGTCGCTTGTGCGATTTGTCGGGAGTTCATGCGGGAACAAACAACTCGTACGCGCTGGCACACGCGGCGCTTATTCGCTCGCATGAAGAAACAATTCATAACATGGGCTGGGGTGGTCGTGACCAGCGTTGTGGCTTCCACCGCGTTCGTCGGCTGTGCAACCAGCGATGATCGCGATAGCCACAAGCGCACGACGGGGCGATACATCGACGACAAAGTGCTCGCACAAAAAGTTCGCAGCACTCTCGGCGACAACGACATCTACAAATTTCCGGACGTGAAGGTGAACACCTACAAGGGATCGGTGCAACTCAGCGGCTTTGTCGATTCAACGGAACAAAAGCGGAAGGCGGAGGAAATCTCGCGCAATGTTCCGGGCGTTTACAACGTCGATAACAGCATCAGCTTGAAATCGGACACGGAGCGCGTGCGCGACACGGATCCGAACTATCGAAACCCGGCGCCGAACACGCCTTAACCCGAACCATGCTGTTGGATGGGGAGCGCACGCGCCCTCGCGGAACACCGGAGAGCGGCGGCCGATGCCATCATTCGGTTGGGATTCCGCGCCCGTCGCCGACCGGCGAGGGCGCCGGTCGGAACACGCGAGGGCGCGTGTGCTCCCCGAAATGAACTGCATGGTTCCGGCTTAAATGCGCGGTGGATTCAGTTGCAGCCGCCCTGGTCTTGGTCGAGACCGGGCGGCTCTTTCTTTTCCATCTTGACCGGTGCTGCGGTGCGCGAGTGTTGTTGCGCGATGAAAGCAATTCGCGTCCATGAATTCGGCGGGCCGGAAGTGTTGCAATGGGAGGACGTCGCAACGCCAGCGCCGGGCGCAGGCGAAGTGCTCGTGCGCGTTCACGCAATCGGCGTCAATCCGGTCGAAACTTACCTTCGCTCGGGATCGAATCCGTCGCTGAAACTTCCTTATACGCCGGGCACGGACGCCGTCGGTGTCATCGAGAAAGTGGGTGCGAACGTGAATGCCCATGTCGGCGAACGCGTTTACACCGCCAACACCATTAGCGGCGCGTACGCGGAGTTCGCATTGTGCCGGGAAAGCGATTTTCACCCGCTTCCGTCGAAGCTGACTTTCGTGGAAGGCGCTGCGATCAACATTCCTTACGCGACGGCTTATCGGGCGCTCTTTCAACGTGGCGGTGCGCAGGAAGGTGAAACCGTATTGATTCACGGCGCAAGCGGCGGTGTCGGTGTGGCGGCCACACAACTCGCCCGCGAGGCGCGCTTGAAGATCATTGGCACTGCCGGGACCGAGCGCGGTCTGGAACTCGTGCGCGAGCAAGGAGCCCATCTCGTGCTGGACCATCGCGCGCCGGATTACTTGCAACAGGCGATGGCATTCACGAACAACAACGGGATCAACCTCATTGTGGAGATGCTCGCGAACGTGAACCTCGGGAAAGACCTGCCGCTGCTCGCGAAAGGCGGACGCGTGGTGGTGGTGGGCAGTCGCGGTAAAGTGGAGATCATGCCTCGCGATCTCATGGGCCGCGACGCTGACGTGCGCGGACTGATGCTGTTCAATGCGAGCGCCGCTGAGTTGAAGGCGATTCACACCGCGCTGTATTCGGGTTTCGAAAGCGGGGCCCTCAAACCAATCATCGGGAAGGAACTTTCGCTCGCGAACGCAGCGCAGGCGCACAAGGACGTGATGTCGCCGGGTGCATACGGCAAGAATGTTTTGGTGCCGTAAACGCCACGGGCAACACGCTGATCGCCACAGTCGGCGCACTGTTCCGGTAGCCTCGCGCCGGCCAGCCTCCGATGCGGCAGTTTCCACTTGATGCGCGTCAAAGCAGCGCGCACGAGAGGCGGTTACCGTCGCCGCCATGAATCAATCCTGCGGTGAGTTGATGATCGATGTGCGTGCCCTGGCGCCGGGGGTGCGTCATTCCACAATCTTCATCGCGTGGCAGGAACTGCGCAGCGGCGAGGCGATCTTGCTGGTCAACGATCAGGATCTCGTGCCGCTCTATTTTCAATTCGCGTGCGAACACGCCGGGCGATTCCGCTGGGATTATCTCGAACAAGGGCCCACCGTTTGGCGCGTGCGCATCTTGAAAGGCGAGCATCTCGATCCGGGCTTCGTGCCAGCGCGCAAGGCTCCTGCAACTTCGACCGCCAGCGGCGCGACATCGCATACCGAACCGCTCGTGCTGGACACGCGGCCAATTTTCCAACGCGGCGAATCACCATGCGGCGTCATCGACGACTCGATCTCGGCGCTCGTTCCGGGACAACCGCTCGTGTTGCTCGTGCCGTTCGAGCCGATGCCGCTCTATGTAAAACTCGGCGCGCAAGGTTTCTCCCACGTGGCAAAGCAGGAAGAAGATGGAACGTGGCGGATCGAGTTCACCAAAGTTGCAGGTTGAAATTTGAAGGTGCGCTGCGAGAAGAGCTCGGCTTCGCACGGGAAGGATTATTGTTCATGAATCGTCGCACGTTTGTTCGCACCACCAGTTGCGCTGTCGCGCTCGCGGCAACGCCCGTAGCGTTGCCCGCCGCTGAACTTCCGACGCCGATCGCGTCGAAGCTGCCGCGCTGGCGCGGATTCAATCTGTTGGAGAAGTTCACGCAGCAGAGGAACGGCAACCCGCCCTTCCGCGAAGACGACTTCGCGATGATGGCGGAGTTCGGTTTCAACTTCGCACGGTTGCCGATGTCGTATCGCTGTTGGACCGACCCGAACGACTGGACAAAACTTTCCCGCGAAGAGGAGCTGAAGCACATCGACCAGGCGGTCGAGCTGGGGCGCAAGCACGGCATCCACGTGAACCTGAACTTTCATCGCGGGCCGGGCTATTGCGTGAACCCGCCGAAGGAGCCGCTCGACTTGTGGACGGATGAGAAGGCGCTCGATGTCTGCGCGCAGCATTGGGGTGCATTCGCAAAGCGCTACAAGGGAATTCCCAATTCACAGGTGAGCTTCGATCTCTTGAACGAGCCGCCGGACATCAAAGAAGAAGTTTACGCCAGGGTGGTGCGACGATTGGTCGCGGCGATTCGCGCCGAAGATCCCGCGAGGTTGGTGATCGCGGACGCACTCAAGTGGGGCAACAAACCGGTGATGAGTCTCGCTGACTTGGGCATCGGTCAGAGCACGCGAGGTTACGCGCCGATGGAGATCAGCCACTATCGCGCGTCCTGGGTGGATAAGGGAAATTTCCCGCCGCCGCAATGGCCGCGGCTGCACGTCACCGGCGGCACACTCGCCAGTCCGGGCAAGCCGAAGGAGTCGCACGCGATCACCGTCGACGGTCCGTTCAAGACCGAGACAGCGTTGCGCATACACGTTGGCGTGGTGTCCTCTGCGACCACGCTCGATGTGGAGGCGGATGGCAAGCGCGTCCTCAGCAAAGAGTTCAAACCCGGCGCCGGCGAAGGCGAGTGGAAGAAGGTGGACTTCAAAGCGGACTGGAATGTTTATCAGAATCTGTACGACCGCGATTACACGGCGATGATTCCGGCTGGCGCGAAGCAAATCAAAATTTCCGTCCCGAAGGGTGACTGGCTTCAAGTCACCGAACTGGGTTTCAAACCGAGCGGCGCAGCACGCGAAGATGTGGTGACAGTGAAGATCGGTTGGGAGGAAAAGCCGGCGCCATTTCGCTACGCGCCTAGTGAGGGCGGCGGTCCGTTCATCGGTCTCGACGGCCACAACGCTGAGTGGCTGTGGCAAACGCAGATCGAGCCATTCAAGAAGCTTGAAGCGCTCGGTGTCGGCGTTCACGTCGGCGAATGGGGACCGTTCAACAAGACGCCGCATGATGTCGCATTGCGCTGGATGGAGGACTGCCTGCGCAACTGGCAGAAGGCGGGCTGGGGCTGGGCCATGTGGAACTTCCGCGGCGGCTTCGGCCCGCTCGACAGCACTCGCACTGACGTCGCTTACGAAGACTTTCGCGGCCGAAAGCTCGATCGAAAGATGCTCGCGCTTTTGCAGAAGTATTGAACGACGGAGTCTCGCGAAGAACGCGAAAGGGACGAAGATTCAACGCTTCGCAGCCTTCGTGTCCTTCGCGAAACTCTTCGAAGTTCAGAACCGCGCGTGGACTTCTCGCCAAACGAAAACTCTTGCCGTAGTTTCCGCCGCGATGAACACCGAATCCCAACTGCTGGCGCGCTGCCTTGGTGGCGAAGCGAACGCATGGGATGAGTTGTTTGATCTGCACTATGCGGCGGCGGGCCGGTTTATTTTTCAACTCAGTTCGGACTTCTCGGCGGAAGACGTGGAGGAGATTTGCCAGGAAACTTTTCTCACCGTCATCAAAAGTCTCGGCACGTTTCAGCGGAACTCGGCGTTTCAAACCTGGCTCTTCCGCATCGCCGCGAACAAGGCGCACGACTATTTGCAGAAGCAGCGCGCGGCCAAGCGCGGTGGCGGACAGAAAGCGATCTCGCTCAACGTTGATGATCGCGACGGCGTGCCGATCGATCCGCCGTCGCACGCGCCGGGGCCGGATCGCGTGATGATCAACGCCGAAGATGCCGGGTTGATCACGCACGCGCTCGCAGAACTTGGCGGGCCGTGTCAGGAAGTCATCGAGCTGCGATATTTCGCCGACCTGAGCTACGAGGAGATTGCGGCGACACTTGAATTAAATCCCAAAACTGTGAGCTCGCGCCTGAGCAAGTGCCTCGACAAGTTGGAAGGCGTGGCGGCGAAGTATTTCCCGGTCGCGAATTCACGGGAGAAAACCAGGACAATGTCCGTCTAACGACCAGATGCCGGAAAACCCGACCAACAAGGCTGACGAGACGTTGCAGCGTTACGCGCGCGAACGGCGTGCGCGCGGCGGCGATTTCTCTCTGCACCCGGCCTCGCGGCGATTGCTGCAAGGCGAGGTGTTGCGGCAGTTTGGCGGCGCGGCCCGCGGCGAATCGCGTGGCGGCATCGCAAGCTGGTTTGGCGCATGGCGCACGGTTGGTATTTGCTGTGGGCTTGTGGCGGTGTTGGGTTTCGGTGCGTGGTTGGTTTCGCGCCATTCGTCAGAGCTTGGGACGATGCAGGATGAACTTGCGAAGGCGGAACTTCCCTCGCGTCAACTCGCTCCGCGTAACGACGAACGAGAATCAGGTAAGGCGGCGGCGCTGGACGAAGTCTCGCGTTCAATCGCGCCCGATGCCAGCGCGATGAAATCTGCGGTGACGACACCTGCGCCTGCCATCGCCCCGATCACCTCGCCGAGCACTTCGTTGCCGGAAGTAAAGCTGTTGGCCGAGAAGGATTTCGATCAGCCCAAGAGCAAAGCGGCTCCATCGCGCGCTCGAAGCAATCTTGCGCCCACCGCGCCCACAGGCCCTCCAAGTGACACCGTGTTGGTCCGCAAAATGGAATTCGAGACAATTGAAAGCGACACATTGGACGCGGCGAAAAAATCTGATTCCGTGGTGGCGAACTACAGCATTTCCGGCGCTCTGGAGAACTCCGCGACGGGCAATGATCTTTTGAAGCGGCAGCAGTCTCCAGCCGCTGCGGCAGAGTCGCTCGCACTGAACAATGCCGCGCCGCAGAGTGACTCTCGCGGCGATGTGATGAACAGAAACCAGAGTCGGCCAATCGCGCGCGGCGGCGCGCAGCAGCTCACAGACAATCACGCTTTCGAGAACAATCGGCAGGGATTTGTTGGCGGACGGGCTGGAAATGCGGGCGGCAGCGCGACCCAGAACATCAATCGCGATGGGGCAACTGCGGTGGCGAACAACTCCTATTTCAACCAGCAGACTCCTGCGCCCACGAGCGGTGCCGCGCAGAACCAGGTGGAAAATTCGCAACGCCAGAATACGCAGCGGCAATACGCGCTGAACGAAAACACGCCAGGCCGCCGGTCGCAGCTTCCAGCAGAATTAGACGCAGCCGGAAAGGAGAAGCAGTCCTCAGACGCGGCGGTGCTCACACGTTTCAGCATCGAGCAAATCGGCAACCTGATGCGGCTCACCGATGCGGATGGATCGCTCTACGAAGGTGCTTTCGTCAGCGATGAAACGACCGCGCCTGAGGATCGCACCGTCACGGCGAAGGGTGCCGCGGTGATCACGATGAGGATGAAGCGTGAAGTCCCTGCACCGCGCCGGCTGGCGTTCCGCGTCACCGGCACGAATCGCACGTTTAACCAGATGGTCGTGGTGAACGGCACGTTTTCGTCCAGCGCCCCGGCAGGTCCGGCAGGGTCATTCGCTGAACCGCCAGCGGACAAGAAGTTGCAGGACCGCGGCGCTGTCGCGCAGTTCATGCCCGCGACACCTGCCATTCCGACGACGAAGTCCGCCGGGAGCACCCGTGCCCTTCAGAGCGACGTTGCTCCTGCGATCGCATCCACAAACATCGTGAATTCCGTCGAGGGTACCGTGCGAGTCGGCGGATCTGCTGAGCGGCCTTTCCGAGCGCTTCGCGTGATTCAGTGATCCGCAGTTCGCACCCGGCTTCCGGGCGATATTTTCCCCGCCACTGATTTCTTCGTTGGCCTCAACTTTTCACGGCGATAGCTTGCCCGCGTGCTGAAGCCCGTCGGCAAATCCCGATTCCGTTACGAACGCGACTTGATTGCGCGCGGCTGCAATGTGATTGCCGGCGTGGACGAAGCGGGACGCGGACCGTTGGCCGGGCCGGTCGTGGCGGCGGCTGTGATTTTTCCGAGCGCATGGATCATCGATGGTTTACCACGCGCGCTCTGGGGCCTGAACGACTCAAAGCAACTCACGCCGCCGCAGCGCAACGAGTTCTTTGCTTTGCTCACATCGCACAGCGAAGTGCGTTACGCCATCGCGTGGAGTGACCAATTGTTGATCGACGAAATCAACATTCTCCAGGCGACGTTCCGGGCAATGAACGACGCGCTTGTCCAATTGAATCCGCCGCCCGCGCACGTGCTCGTGGATGGCAACCAGATCTCCAGCGTTCACTGGCCTCAGACTCCGGTGATTGAAGGCGATGCGAAGAGTTATTCCATCGCCGCCGCCAGCGTTCTCGCCAAGGTCACGCGTGATCGCATGATGATCGAGTTCCACGAGCAATGGCCGGCCTACGGTTTCGCCGAGCACAAGGGCTACGGCACCGAGCGGCATCTCGCTGTGCTGGCACAACACGGTCCGTGTCCTTTGCACCGCCGGAGTTTCGCGCCGATCAAACCACGATCGGTGGCAACTCCGGAGTTGTTCCCGTCATGTTTGGAAACTCCGCGCGACAGCGTTTGACGGAGCGCGGACGGTCACGTCCGCAAGTTCCTTGGTTCGCGCGGTCGTGACCGTCCGCGCTCCTCGCGATTGACGCCGCACATCCGTTGGCAAACAGTCGAGATCAACGCCGCTATGAATCTCGTTGGGAAAATTCGCGATTTGATTTCAAGACGCGCGTTGCCCGTGCATCTCCGGCATGGCGTGGTGGGCGAGCGCGCGGCGAAGAAACATCTTCAGCGGCTCGGCCTCAAGTTTCTCACCGCCAACTTTCGTTCCGATCGCGGCGAGATCGACCTGATCTTCCGCGACATCGATTGCCTCGTGTTCGTGGAAGTGAAGACGCGATCGAGCGAGGATTGGGTGCGTCCCGCCGCGGCCGTGAACGCACGCAAGAGGCGACTGCTCTCGCAGTGCGCGCTCGATTATCTCGCGTTGCTGAAGAACCCGCAGGTGAAGATTCGCTTCGACATCGTGGAAGTTTTGCTGCGCGACGGCGACGTGCGCGAGGTGCGGCATCTGCCGAATACGTTCAGTTTGTCCGCGCCCTACCGATACGGCTGAGACAGTGGCTCAGATTGCGTTTTCCGACGGAGCGCTGGTCTCCGATCCGGCGTGTCGCCGGCCTCGAACCGCGCCGGGTCGGAGACCGGCGCTCCAAACTGAACCACTGCCGGTCGAGAGGACAGCTTGACGCGCTGGGGAATGAAATCTATTTTCGCGCCCCGGATTGGTGGTCGTAGCTCAATGGTAGAGTCCAAGCTTGTGGAGCTTGCTGTTGCGGGTTCGAGTCCCGTCGGCCACCCCATCCCCGCCCGCGACTTTTTCCTGTCCACTTTTTGATTCGTGGCCTTGCTGCCCGCCCGCCGCTTCCGCGCGGAAGGCCGGCTTAACCTGCGCGAGCAACAACTCACGACGGAACATTTCCCGCGTCCCGGCGGCGCGCAGTTGTCGCTGCTTTGAGGGTTTTCAAGCCGATTGCCGCTTGGCAGGCACAGTTTCTGTCGATACGCTGTGGGCCATACCCGCGATGGATTTTTCTGAGGGCGGAGCGAGGCCAGCTTCCAGCCTTTCCATCTGCCGGGGCGCTGCTTTATGAACGGGTTAATCCCAGACAAGACCGAACCTTCCGGAGAACTCCACCGCAAGCCCTACGAACATCGTCGGTCGGCGCCCGCAAACCGTTGAACCTCCGATCCGGATGAAAAGAAAATCCCCCAAACCAACTGCTGCCGCCGAACTGCGCCGGCGTGCGGAGGAACGCTTGCGTGCCAAGCCGCCGGCCGCCGCGTCACCGCTCGCCGTCGCCGCCGCGCGACGTCAACTCCACGAATTGCAGGTCCACCAGATCGAACTGGAGATGCAGAACGCGGAGTTGGTCCAGTCCCGGGCCGGGCAGGAAACCAGCGCCGCAGAATATGCCGACCTCTACGATTTCGCGCCCGTGGGCTACTTCACGCTGGAACGCTCGGGGTTGATCACCCGGACCAACCTCGCTGGCGCACGCCTGCTGGGTTTCGAGCGCGGCCGGCGGGCGCGCCGGCGTTTCGGCTCATTCGTGGTTCCGGCTCAACTGCCCACCTTCGACGCCTTCCTTCAAGAGGTCTTCGCCGCCAAGCACCAGCAAACTTGCGAAGTCGTGCTGTCGGGCAAAGGGAAGACGCCGCTCACCGTGCTTCTGGAGGCCACGCTCTCCGTTGATGGACGCGAGTGTCGCGTGGTCGCCGTGGATATCACCGCGCGCCAGCACGCGGAGGAACAACTGAAAGCTTCGTTCAAGGAATTCGGTGATCTCAAGGCCGCGCTGGACCAGCACGCCATTGTCGCCGTCACCGATCCGAAGGGGAAGATCACCTACGTCAACGACAAGTTTTGCGCCATCTCCAAATACTCGCGCGCGGAGTTGCTCGGCCAGGATCATCGCCTCATCAATTCCGGGTTTCATCCGAAAGAATTCATCCGCGAATTGTGGGCGACCATTTCGCGCGGTCAGGTCTGGCGCGGCGAAATGAAGAACCGGGCGAAGGACGGTTCGTTCTACTGGGTGGACACGACCATCGTTCCGTTCCTGAACGAAGCGGGCCAGCCTCATCACCACATCGCCATCCGCGCCGACATCACCGAGCGCAAGCGGGCGGAGCAGACGCTCGCGGCGTCACGCGAGCAATTGCGCGCCCTGCTCGCGCGGTTGCAGCGGGCGCAGGAGGAGGAACGCACCCGCGTGGCGCGCGAGATTCACGATGAACTGGGCCAGTTGCTCACCGGCTTGAAGATGGACGTGCGCTGGCTGGAGCGGAAACTGTCCGCACCCGGCCTGCCGCCTGTGATCCATCCATTGCTCGATCGCTCCGTGGCCGCTTCCGAACTGGCGGACACGGCGATTGCCACGGTGCAAAAAATCGCGGCGGAGCTGCGTCCCGGCGCGCTGGATCATCTGGGCCTGGCCGCGGCGCTCAGCCAAAAGGCGCGGCGTTTCGAGGAACGCAGCGGCATCCATTGCACGATGGCGGTTGCGGAAGCGGGCGGGCCGCTGCCTCCGCAAGTAGCCACCGAATTGTTCTACATCTGTCAGGAAGCGCTCACCAACGTGACCCGGCATGCCCGCGCGAAAAATGTGGAGATTCATCTGCGGACGAACGACCAAACCATCCTCCTCGAAGTGCGCGACGATGGCGTGGGCCTCGCCAAGACGAGCGTGACCGCGTTGCATTCGCTGGGCCTGCTGGGCATGAAAGAACGGGTGATGCACTGTCACGGGACGATTGATTTTCAAAACGGCAAAACAGGCGGCGCGCAAATCACGGTGCGAATTCCACGCGCCCATGCGCCACCGCAGCAAGGAGCGTCCGCATGATGCGCATCCTGCTGGTGGATGATCATGAAATCGTCCGGCGCGGGCTGAAGCAAATGCTTGCGGAGGAATTCCCGAAAGCCGGGTTCGGCGAGGCGGGCTGCGTGCCGGAAGCGCGGGTGTTGCTGGCGCAAAAAAAGTGGGAGCTGGTGTTGCTCGATATCAACCTGCCCGACGGCAGCGGCCTGGACCTGCTTGCGGAGGTGAAGCGGCTCTGTCCGCAGGCGGCGGTGCTGGTGTTGAGTTCTTATCCGGAGGAGGAATTCGCCGTGCGCGCGTTCAAGCTCGGCGCGGCGGGCTACCTGACCAAGGCGAGCGTGGCGGAGGAAACGCTGGTGGCGGTGAAGAGAGTTCTGGCCGGCGGCAAATACGTCAGTGCCGCGCTGGCGGAGAAGATGGCCACCGCGCTCGGTCAGCCCGAACTGCACTCGCCCCACGACGCGCTTTCACCGCGCGAGCTGGAGGTGTTGCGGCTGGTGGCGACCGGCAAAACAATCAAAGAGATCGCCGCCGGACTTTCGTTGAGCGAGAAAACCGTCGGCACGTATCGCAGCCGCATCTCGGAGAAGCTCGGGTTGTCCACGAAGGTGGAGCTGGCGCGCTTCGCCTTGCAGCACCGGCTGGTGGAGTAGCGGGGTTCCCGGCTGGGTAGCAATCGAAGGCGTGGCGCGGCGAAGCGGGATGGAGACTTTGTTGCAACGCCTGTTTTCAAAATGAGGACGACAGGAAATCGAACGGCTCAATAGTCCGCATATTTGATAGCCTTGCAGCCTGCGAAGCTTGCTCCTCTCATTAGCACCCGGCTTCAGCCGGGTGGAACTGACGTTGAGCAGGGAGAACCGTTTCAACGGTTTTTCCACGGTGTCGAACAAGCCGCGAACCGCTCCCTGACGGTCGCGGCTCTTCCGTCGGAGCCGCGACCGTCAGGGAGCGGGAGGATGCACATACTTTAGAAACGATTGGTACCCGCGCGTCCCTTCGATCAACTCGCAGCAGCGTGTGTCAGGTATTCTCCCGACACCAGCATCAGCCTTTCACCACTATCGCGACACCTCCGTGGGCCACAAACTGGACGCGTGGTAAAAGCAAATCCGTTGCCCGCGCCGCGCGTCCTGCTGGTCGAAGATTCGTTGCCGGTCCGTAAACGCATCCGCAGCCTGATCGAAGAGTCCGGCCCGGTGGAAATCGTGGGTGAAGCTGCGTCCGTTACTGACGCACTCGCGCAGTTCCGGGCGCACCAACCCGAGGTCGTTGTGCTGGACCTGCAACTGGTGGACGGCACGGCCTACGCGGTGTTGCAGGAGATCAAAGAAACCCAGCCCGCCTGCGTGGTGATCGTGTTGACGAATCTCGCCATCGCGGAATGTCGCGAGCGCTGCCGCACGCTGGGCGCGGATTTTTTCTTCAACAAGTCCACCGAGTTCGACCGTGTGCCCGAAGTGCTGGCGCGCTGGCAGCAACCGGCGGATTCAACCCGCAATTCAATCCCAGGAGACTGCGCCAGTAAATGAAACCGGCCTCCCGAACATGAACAACGCACGCACTCCATCGAACCAAGGCTCACCGGTCTCGGTCGCCTCCGCAGCCTCGGGCTCTGCGCACGAGGCGGCTGCCGCGTCATCGCGCACTCCGACTTGCTCGGGGTTGGCGGGCAAAGGAGAATCATGAATTGGAATCGAGCGAAGGCAACCCGGCCGGATGCCCATGCACAGACACGAACAACCGTCAGATTCCACACCCAGAAGCACTAACCATGAAACCCAACCAAACCACGATTGATCTGGGGTTCGCTGAGGAGCGATTCCCGGCCGGAGTCCACATCTGCCAGATTTTCTCGGACGATGACGAGCGTCAGGATTCCCTGTTGAAGTTCGTCTTGAGCGGACTGCAAGCGGGAGAACGCACCAGTTGTTTTTCGGACAAGGCGAGCGAATCCAGCGTCGCGGAATTCCTCGGTCGCCACGGCGTTTCGTGCGCGGAGGTCCGGGGTTCCGGCGCCTTTACGCTGGCGGGAACCCGGGAAATTTACTTCCAGAACGATCGGTTTGATCCCGAGCGAATGTTGCGCGTCCTGACCCAATACCACGAGGACTCGGTGCGGCAAGGCTATCCGGCCGCCCGAGTGATCGGTGAGATGACGCCCGAGGTTCAGCATCTGCCCGGCGGCTCCCGCCTGCTGGAATACGAGTCGCAAGTCAGCCTCCTGCTTCGCGAACACCCCGTCACCGCGGTCTGCCAATACGATGCGCGCGCCTTTGACGGCGCGACGATCATGGACGTTTTGAAAGTCCATCCGATGATGGTGATCCGCGGTTCCGTGGTGCATAATCCGTTTTTCATTCCGCCGGAAATATTTCTGGCGCACTGAGACGAGAAGAAGATCGATCTTATGCCAGAGCAGAACACCTCCCCGTTGAGCGCGCCGGTTCTGGGGCAGCTTTCGCTCATGCAGAGCGTGTTGTGGAGCCTGCCCGACGAGGAGTCCATCTTCAGCTTTGTGTGTCGGGGCCTCACCGACCTGCCCGGTGTGGCGGAAGCAAGCATTGCTGCCAGCCGCGAGGAAATCACGGATGCCTCGCTGAGGCGGTTTCCATTCCAGGTCGGGCCGGTCCATCTGGGAGAACTGTTGCTCAAGGTTGCCGACCCGGCGGCCTTCGCGCCCTACGAGGCGTATCTGAAGAACTTCTGTTTCATGATGGCGGTCATCCTGGAGGAACGCCGCCAGCGCCAGCTCCTTGAAGAACAAGAAGTCCAACTGGAGCGGCGCGTTCAGGAACGCACCCGCGAATTGGAGGCCGCCAACGCGGCGCGGCGCGAGAGCGAGGCACACTTCCGTTTGTTCTACGAACACTCGCCGGTGCCCTATCAATCACTGGATGCCGATGGGAATTTCATTGAAGTCAACCCGGCCTGGCTGGAGGCGCTGGGTTACACGCGCGCGGAAGTCATCGGATGCTGGTTTGGCGACTTCCTGGCCCCCTCCCAGATGGATTTGTTCGGGGAGCGGTTCCCGTACTTCAAGAAGCTCGGCGTCATCCAGAGCGTCGAGTTCGACATGGAACGCAAGGACGGCACGGTGGTGACGATGTCGCTCGATGGGCGCATCGGCTACACTGAGCGCGGCGCCTTCAGACAAACGCATTGCGTCCTCCATAACGTCACCGAACGCAAGCAGGCGGAGAAGGCGCAACGAGAGAGCGAGTTGCGATTCCGCACCCTCGCCAATACGGGCCAGGCCCTAATCTGGACCGCCGGCCTGGACAAGGGGTGCGACTACTTTAACGAAGTTTGGATGCGCTTTACTGGTCGCACCCTGGAGCAGGAACTGGGGAACGGCTGGGCGGAAGGGGTGCACCCCGAGGATTTGGCACGGTGTCTGGCTGTCTATGTCACCGCCTTTGACAAGCGCGAGGCCTTCAGTATGGACTATCGTCTGCGCCACGCGAGCGGTGACTACCGCTGGCTTCAGGACGACGGCACGCCGCGCTTTGATGACCAAGACAATTTCTTGGGCTATATCGGCCATTGCCTCGACATCACCGCGCGCAGGCAGGCGGATGAAGCGCTGCGCGAGAGTGAAGAACGTTTCCGCCGTGCGGTGGTGGAAGCGCCGCTGCCCATCATGCTGCACGCCGAGGATGGGGTGGTGCTCCAGGCCAGCCAGTCGTGGTGCGACATCACCGGTTACTCTCGCGAGGAACTGGCCACCATCGGCGATTGGACCGAGCGCGCTTATGGTGAGCGAAAGGCGCTCGTGCAGGCTGACATTGAGGCGCTTTACGGGTTGGAGCATCGGAAATTCGAGGGCGACTACACCATCCGCACCAAGAGCGGTGCCACGCGCATGTGGGAATTCAGTTCCGCGCCGATGGGCAGGCAGTCCGACGGTCGGCGAATGGTCATCAGCATGGCCCTGGATGTGACCGAGCGGCGTCACGCCGAGGCAGAAGTCCGCCGGCTCAACGCCGAACTGGATCAGCGCGTCCGCGACCGCACCGCCCAACTCGAAACTGCCAACAAGGAACTCGAAGCGTTCAGCTATTCCGTCTCGCACGATCTGCGTGCGCCGTTGCGCGGGGTGGACGGGTATGTGCGCATGCTCGTGGAGGATTACGGGGCCACCCTGGATGCGGAGGGCAACCGGATGCTGGGTGTGGTCAGCAGCGAAGCGCGGCGCATGGGCCAGTTGATTGATGACCTGCTGGCGTTCTCGCGCCTGGGCCGCCAGAGTATGGTGACCACAGGCATTGACATGACCAGCCTGGCTCGCGTTGAGTTCGAGCAGCTCACCCGCGCCGCGCCGGACACCGCGCCGCGTTTTGAATTGCATCCACTGCCTCCGGCGGTCGGCGACCCGGCCATGTTGCGGCAGGTGTTTGCCAATTTGCTCGCCAACGCGATCAAATTTTCACGCACCCGGACGAATCCGATTATTGAAGTTGGCAGCAGCAGCACCAACGGCGAAGTCACTTTCTCCGTGAAGGACAACGGAGTCGGCTTCGACGAGCAATACCGCGACAAACTCTTTGGTGTGTTTCAGCGGCTGCACAGCGAAGCGGAATTTGAAGGCACGGGCGTCGGGCTGGCACTCGTGCAGCGCATCATTCATCGCCACGGCGGCAAGGTCTGGGCGAAAGGCAAGCCGAACGAGGGAGCCACGTTTTTTTTCACATTACCAACCCCAAACCACACCTAATATGAACAGCAATGCTGAAGTCGAAGTCCTCCTCGTGGAAGACAGCCCGCGAGACGCAGAAATGACCTTGCGCGCTCT
>JBBRBM010000059.1:0-30266 GCA_038205745.1 Verrucomicrobiota bacterium
GGCCAGGACAAAACGCTGGCGATGACGCAGCCCATGGCCGCGCCGCAAATCGGGCAAAGCGGCGAAGTGGTCGAGCAAACTTTCCAGGCTCGGCGCGCCAAAGGGACACGGCCCGGCCAGTTCGGCTTCCTGGAGCGCGAGATTCTCGGGCCAGCGCGCCCGGCGCAGGAGTTGGCGTGCTCCCGCGCGCAGTTCGCGCAGATTCAGTCATTCTTCATTCCCCTTCGCCCTGCCAAGCTTCCCTTTCTCCAGATGAATCAGCCGTGCCTGCGACCTCACATCGAGCGCGCCTGCTCCCTCCGTAAAATCAACGAATGGACGATGACTCGCTCGGCTGGAGCTTCAATAGCCTACCCAGTGAGTCCCGTCTCTTGATGGCGCCACCGCGGCGATTTTTCTCATCAGGCGACGGAGGCCGCAAAATGTTTCCGCTCCACTGCGGTGGGCTCTGATGTGGAAGTGCTCAACGATTGCGCTGAAGCACGGTGCAGCGGGGCTGAATTTCCCGCACATGCTTTGGGCGGTGCCTTACTTGTCCGACAGTTCTGAGATGAACCACCCTTCAACTCTCTGGCGTGCCCAGGGCGTTTTGCGCAGGAACGTGAGGCTGGATTTCACCGTCGGATTGAACTGGAAACACCGCACCGGAATGCGCCGTGCCATCTCGTTCCAGCCGTGTCGCTGCACCAGTTCGTTGAGGATTTTCTCCAGCGTGATGCCGTGCAAGGGATCGCGAGGATGCGATGGGAGCGTCATGTCACAATTCGCAAAGCCGCTGCCAGCGTCCCTTCAAGACAGTCTGAACCAGCACAAGAACGTCTGTCGCGGCGGGCATGTGTGTGAAAGTTGCGTCAGGAAGTTCTGCGCGAGGTGGCAGGCGCAGCCTTTGGTTTCTCCTTCTTCGGCTTACGAACTTCCTTCTTCTGACTTCGATTTCCTTTGGCCATGGTGAGATTCCTTTCGTTGTTGGATACAGCTCGCTGAATTCAAAAGGTTTTACAATAGAAGACATTTGCCAAGGCGTATGGCTTCCTGAAATCGCAGGTCACGCTGCCGAACGAAAAGGTGACGAGCCAGCGGTTTTGGAAGCGTGAATCTCAAGTTCGAGTCATTCGAGGGCGGGAAAAGATTTCTTCTGCCTGTCAGTTTCAGGTGACGATCGCAACGCAATCCGCTCAAAGTGATACCCATGTTCAATCGAGTGCTGTTCTGCGCCTTAGTGTTCGCGATTCAGATCCACGCGGCTGCGCCTGCGGGTCGACCGAATGTGCTCTTCATTCTCGCCGACGACATGGGCTTCTCGGAAGCGGGTTGCTACGGCGGCGAGATTGCCACGCCGAATCTGGACCGTCTGGCGGCGAACGGGGTGCGCTTCACCCAGTTCTACAATACGGCGCGCTGCTGGCCGACGCGCTCGGCGCTCCTCACGGGGTATTATCCGCAGCAGATTCGCATGGATCCGCCGCGCGGACGATTGCCCGAGTGGACGCGGATGTTGCCGCAATATCTCAAGCCGCTCGGCTATCGCAGCTATCACTCCGGCAAGTGGCACGTGAACGGCGCGCCGCGTCCGCTGGCGAATGGCGGGTTCGACCGCTCGTATCGCCTCGAGGATCACGATCACAATTTTTATCCGAGCAACCATTGGCTCGACGACGTGCGATTGCCGCCGGTGCCGAAGGGCAGCAATTACTACACAACCGTCGCCTTCGCCGATTTCATGATTCAGTGCCTGAAGGAGCACGCGGAGAAATTCTCCGGCCAGCCGTTCTTCGGCTACCTCGCGTTCACCGTGCCGCACTTTCCCTTGCAGGCGCCGCCGGAAGACATCGCGCGCTATCGCGACAAATATCTCGCGGGCTGGGATGCGGTTCGCGATCAGCGCCACGCGCGGCAGTTGAAGATGGGGTTGGTGAACTGTCCGTTGAGCGAGCGTGAGCCATCGGCAGTGCCGCACTGGAATCTCACCGAGGAAAAATTGCGCGAGCAGATCAACACGAATGAAGTGGCGCATGCCGTTCTGTGGAGCGAGTTGAGCGATGCGCAAAAAAGATTTCAGGCCACGAAGATGGCGATTCACGCGGCGATGATCGACCGAATGGATCGCGAAATCGGGCGCGTGCTCGATCAACTCAAGGCGATGGGCGCGCTGGAAAACACTGTCATCATGTTCGCGTCCGACAACGGCGCGAGCGCCGAGTTTCTCAATCGCGGAGACAAGCACGACCCTTCTGCGGAGTTGGGTTCAGGCGGGAGTTTTCTTTGCCTTGGCCCCGGTTGGTCCACGGTTGGCAACACGCCGTTTCGTCTGCACAAGTCATGGGTGCATGAAGGTGGCATTGCGACGCCGCTCATCGTGCAATGGCCTGCGGGCATCGCAGCGAAAGGCGAGATGCGCCACGCCGTCGGACACGTCATCGACATCGTGCCCACGTTGCTCGATCTCACCGGCGCGCAGCCCGAGCGGAAGTGGAATGGCGTCGAAGCCCCGCCGTTGCCGGGCCGCAGTCTGCTGCCCGCGTTCGCGAAGGATGTTCCGGTGCCGCGCGACTTTCTCTACTTCCACCACGAGAACAATCGCGCGCTGCGAGTCGGAGATTGGAAGCTTGTGTCGAAGCGGCCCAACACCAACGACTATGCGCTCTACGATCTGAGCCGCGATCGGAGTGAGCAGAAAAATCTCGCCGCGCAACAACCCGAGCGTGTCGCCGCGATGGCGCGTCGCTGGCAGGAAATCGAGACGGAGTTCCGCGCGCAAGCTGGGCCATTGCCGCCTGGGAGAAGGAATCAAGGCAACGCGGCGGAATAATCCGAGGAACTGCTTGCGCTCCGAGATTGAATGATTCAGCAAGCAATCTCATCATCGCGGGCGTGAAAACCACCGCGCAGTTTTTGTTCGCGTGCCTGTTTTGTCTCGTGTCGCTTGGGCAAGCTGCGGACACCAACCGACTGAACATCCTCTTCTGCTTCGCGGATGATTGGGGACGCTATGCGAGTTGCTACGCGAAGCTCGATGACGGTCCCTCGCTGAATCACGTCATCAAGACGCCCGCTGTCGATCGCGTCGCGCGCGACGGTGTGATGTTCCGCCATGCCTTTGTACCTGCGCCTTCCTGCACGCCGTGCCGCAGCGCGCTGCTCTCAGGGCGTTACTGGTGGAACACGGGCCGTGGCGCGATTCTGCAAGGCGCAGTGTGGGACGCGAACATTCCGAGCTTCCCGCTTTTGCTGCGCGATGCGGGCTATCACATCGGCAAGAGCTACAAGGTGTGGAGCCCCGGCACGCCGGCAGATGCGCCGTTCGGCGGCCAGAAATTCGCCTACGAAAGGGCGGGGCGTGCGCCCAATAATTTTTCCGAGGAAGCCACCAAGATGGTGCAGGACGGCATGAGCGTCGCCGAGGCGCGTGAAAAAATTCTCGGGCAAGTGCGCGGCAATTTCGACGCCTTCCTTGCCGACCGGAAACCGAATCAGCCATGGCTCTATTGGTTTGGACCCACGACCACGCATCGCACCTGGATCAAAGGTTCTGGGAAAAAACTTTGGAACATCGATCCGGATTCGTTGCAGGGGAAGATGCATAAGTTTCTGCCCGACGTGCCGGAAGTACGCGAGGACGCGGCGGATTATCTCGGTGAGTCGCAGGCGTTCGATGCCTACGTGGGCGTGTTGCTCAAGCGCCTTGAGGAAAGGGGCGAACTCGAACACACGCTGGTGGTGGTGAGCGGCGATCACGGAATGCCCGGCGTGCCCGGCGGCAAGTGCAACCTTTACGACTTCGGCACGGGCGTGGCGCTGGTGGCGCGCTGGCCGGGCGCGAAAGGCGGCCGCGTGGTCGATGATTTTGTAAACCTGATGGATCTGGCGCCGACGTTCATGGAAGTCGGCGGAGCAAAAATTCCCGAAGGCGTGAACGGGCGCAGCTTGGTGGCGCAGTTGAAATCATCGACAAGCGGGCAGGTCGATCCCACGCGCACTTACGTCGTCACCGGGCGTGAACGTCATGTCGGGGCTGCGCGCGAGGGCAATCTGCCGTATCCGATGCGCGCCATCCGCACGAAGGATTTTTTTTACGTGCGCAACTTCGCCCCCGACCGCTGGCCGATGGGCGCGCCCTACGCCGTCACCGAAACCAGTGAGCCGGGTGCGGCCGCACTGGAAACCAACACGCGCATCGCTTTTCCCGACATGGACGCCAGCCCCACCAAAGCGTGGCTGGTGTCGCACCGGCACGAGACGCAGGGAAAACCATTCTACGATCGCGCGTTCGCCAAACGCCCGGGCGAGGAGCTTTACGATTTGCGCTCGGATCCGCAGCAGACGAAGAACGTCTCCGATGAAGCATCCTTGCTCGTGGAGAAGAACGAGCTGGCGAGGCGGTTGATGAAAGTGCTCACCGACACGAGCGATCCCCGCGTGACCGGCGGCGGAACGAAGTTCGATCAACCGCCATTCACCGATCCGGAAATTCTCGCTCCGCGGCGTGTGCCGGCGAAAACAGCGCAACCAAAATGAAACGCGCCTACCTTTACGTCGCTCTCCTACTTGGCTTGCTCTGCGCCGCCCACGCTGTCGACTCGCAGCCACCGAATATTCTCTTCGCGATTGCCGATGACTGGGGCGCGCACGCGAGCGCTTACGGCACCCAGTGGATTAAAACTCCGGCGTTCGATCGCATCGCGAACGATGGCATTCTCTTTACGCGCGCTTACACGCCGAACGCGAAGTGTGCGCCGTCTCGCGCCTGTATTCTCACCGGACGCAATTCGTGGCAGCTCAAGGCGGCGGCGAACCACATCAGCTATTTTCCGACCGAGTTCAAAGGCTGGGCGGAAGCGCTGACCGAGAAGGGTTGGTTTGTCGGCCACACGCAAAAGGGCTGGGGTCCGGGCGTCGCAACCAACATGGATGGCAAGCCGCGGTCGATGACCGGCCGCCCGTTCAACGCGCGCAAGGCCACGCCTCCCACCAGCGGCATCATCAACAACGATTACGCGGCGAACTTCACGGACTTCCTCGACGCTGCGCCAACGAACGCGCCGTGGTGTTTCTGGTACGGCGCGGTTGAGCCGCATCGCGGATACGAGTTTGGCTCGGGCGTGGCGAAGGGCGGAAAGAAACTCAGCGACATTGATCACGTGCCGCCGTATTGGCCGGACAACGACACGGTGCGCAACGACATGCTCGACTACGCGTTAGAGGCCGAGCACTTCGATCGGCACCTCGGCCGGATGCTTGCCGAATTGGAGAAACGCGGGCTGCTTTCAAACACACTCGTCATCGTCACGTCCGATCACGGCATGCCGTTCCCGCGCGTGAAGGGTCAGGCCTACGAACACGCGAATCATGTGCCGCTGGCGGTAATGTGGCCGCGCGAGATCGCGAAGCCAGGTCGCAGGGTGGATGACTTCGTGAGCTTCGTTGACTTCGCCCCGACGTTCATCGAAGTGGCCGGATTGAAATGGGCGCAGACTGGCATGGCGGATTCCCCGGGCCGCAGTCTCACGGAAATCTTTCGCTCTGAGAAATCGGGACGCGTCATCCCCGCGCGCGACCACGTGCTCATCGGGCGCGAACGACAGGACGTGGGCCGTCCGAATGACGCGGGCTATCCGGTGCGCGGCATTGTGACGGAGAAGTTTGTCTATCTGCACAACTTCGCGCCCGATCGCTGGCCGGTGGGCAACCCGGAAACGGGCTATCTCGACTGCGACGCCGGCGCGACTAAGACGTTTATTCTCGACGCGCACCGGAAAAAACCGGCGGATCGTTTCTGGCAACTGTGTTTCGGCAAGCGCGGTGTGGAGGAACTCTATGACGTCGTGAAGGACGTCGATTGCGTGAACAACCTCGCCGACAGTGCGACGTCCGAACGCGAGCGCGAATCGCTGAAGGCGCGCCTCTTCGCCGAACTCAAGACGCAAGGCGACCCCCGCATGTTCGGTCAGGGCGCGGTGTTCGACGAGTACCGGCATGCCGCGCCGGGCCACGTCGGATTTTACGAGCGCTTCATGCGTGGCGAAAAACTGAAGACCGGCTGGGTGAACGAAAGCGATTTTGAAAAACCCACCAAAGATTTGAAACCGTAATGACTGTGATCCGAATTCTACTCCTGGCTTCCGGCGTTCTCGCGTTCGCGGAAGCTGTCGCCGCGGAGCGCGCGCAGCCGAACATCCTCTTCGTCGTCGCCGATCAATGGCGCGCGCAGGCGTTCGGCTTTGCTGGTGACCCGAATGTGCAGACGCCAAACCTCGACCGCTTTGAACGCCAATGTGTGAATTTCACCCAGGCGGTCGCGGGGATGCCGGTCTGCTCGCCCACGCGCGCTTCGCTCCTCACCGGGCAGCGACCACAGACGCACGGAGTGTTTCTCAACGACGTGCCGTTGAGCAACGATGCCGTGACGTTGCCGAAAGTTCTGAGAGCCGCCGGATACGACACTGGTTGCATCGGCAAGTGGCACATTGATGGACATGGCAGTCGTTCTGAGTTCATTCTGCGGGAGCGTCGGCAGGGATTCGATTACTGGAAAGTTCTCGAATGCACGCACGCCTACAATAATTCGTTCTACTACGCTGACGGTCCCGAGAAATTGAAGTGGGACGGCTACGACGCCATCGCGCAGACGCGTGATGCGCAGAATTACCTGCGCGAACGCGCCAAGGGTGCGAGGCCATTTCTGCTCTGGCTGGCGTGGGGACCGCCGCACAATCCCTACGAGACGGCTCCGGCAAAATACCGCGCCATGTATTCGCCGGAGAAAATCAAACTCCACCCCAACATTCCGGCGTCAGCTCAGGACGCGGCGCGCAAGGAACTCGCCGGCTATTACGCCCACTGCACGGCGCTGGATGATTGCTTCGCCGATTTGCTCCGTACGCTCGACGAGACCGGTTTGGCGACGAACACCATCGTGGTCTTCACCTCCGATCACGGCGACATGCTCTGGTCACAAAATCAGCAGCGCAAACAACGCCCGTGGGAGGAATCCGCGCGCGTGCCGATGTTATTTCGATTGCCGTCCGCACTCGACGTGAAGCCGCAACGCGTCGCCGCCACCATCAACACCGAGGATGTCATGCCGACCTTGCTCAGCCTGTGCCGACTGGCCGTTCCCAAGTCGGTGGAAGGATTCGACTTCGCCGGCGCGATGCGCGACGGCGCTGATCCGTCGGGCGGCGCGACGATTGTGCGCTGTATTTCGCCTTTTGGAGAATTCACCCGCAAACGCGGCGGGCGCGAATACCGCGCCGTGCGCACCGCGCGCTACACGTTTGTCCGCGACCTTAATGGGCCTTGGTTGCTCTACGACAACGAGGCTGATCCGTATCAACTCAGCAATCTCATCGAGAAACCAGAACACGCCGCGCTTCAAAGTCGGCTCGACGCCTTGCTGAAAAAGAAGCTTGCCGAACAACACGATGAATTTCGCCCCGGCCCCGATTACATCGCCAAGTGGGGTTACAAAGTGGACGCCGACGAAACGGCCCGGTATCGACCATGAACACTTCAATTGCACGCGAATGCGCCGCACTGTTCGCAGCGCTCCTTTTCTTCGCCAGCGATATCCGCGCGGCGGAATATTCGCGCCCGAACATTGTTTTTATTCTCGCGGACGATTTCGGTTGGCGCGACCTCGGCTGCTACGGAAGCACGTTCCACGAGACGCCGCATCTCGACCGACTCGCGGCGCAAGGAATGCGGTTCACCGATGCCTACGCCGCGTGCAACGTCTGCTCGCCGACGCGCGCGAGCATTCTTACCGGCAAATATCCCGCCCGCCTGAACCTCACGGACTGGCTGCCGGGCCGGCCGGATCGACCGGATCAAAAATTGAAACGTCCAACCATCATCGATCATCTGCCGTTGGAGGAAGTGACGATTGCCAAGGCGCTGAAGGAGGCGGGCTATCAGACTGCGTTTCTTGGCAAGTGGCACCTCGGCGGTGAAAAGTTTTTCCCCGAGCACCAGGGTTTCGATCTGAACATCGCGGGCTGTGACAAAGGATCGCCGCCGTCCTACTTCAGCCCGTACAAGATTCCGAATTTGCCCGATGGACCGAAGGGCGAGTATCTCACCGACCGGCTGACGGACGAGGCGATCAAGTTCATCGAGCGCGCCAAAGACCGTCCGTTCCTCGTCTATCTTTCGCATTACGCGGTTCACAATCCGCAGCAGGCCAAAGCCGAATTGGTCGAGAAATATCGCGCGAAGCTTGCGAAGCTGCCGCCTTCCACCGAACCGGAGTTCGTCACCGACCTCGGACGGCAAGTGCGTCAAATCCAAAACAAGCCTGTGTATGCCGCGATGATTCAAAGCCTCGACGAGAGCGTGGGCCGCATCATGGCGAAGCTCGCCGAACTGAAGTTGGATCAAAACACCGTCGTTGTTTTCACCTCGGACAATGGCGGGTTGTCCACGGCCGAAGGCACGCCTACCTCGAATGTCCCGCTGCGCATGGGCAAAGGCTGGCACTACGAAGGCGGCGTGCGCGAGCCGCTTCTGGTGAAATGGCCGGGCGTGACCAAGTTCGGCAGCGTCTGTCGCGAGCCGATGATCTCGACGGATTATTATCCGACATTTCTCGAGATGGCCGGTGCGCCGGCGCGGCCGCAACAACATCGCGACGGCGTGAGTCTTGTTCCGTTGCTGAAAGGCGGGACGCGCGCGGAGCGTCCGTTGTTCTGGCATTATCCGCACTACAGCAATCAGGGCGGCGGTCCCGGCGGCGCGGTGCGGCTTGGCGACTACAAGCTGATCGAATGGTTCGAGGATATGCGCGTCGAGCTTTTCAACGTGCGCGAAGACGTCGGTGAAAGAAATGACCTCGCCGCGAAGCAGCCGCAGAAGACTGCCGCGCTCCGTCAGCAGTTGCACGAATGGCGCGCGAGCGTGAACGCGCAGATGATGACACCCAATCCGGGTTACCAGCCCGCAGCAGCACGGAAGACCGGCGAGAGCGCGAACACCAAACAACGTTAGATTCACTTCGAGCGGTCCGCAGCGCCCAGTCGTCAGTGTTTCAGTGTAGAAGAGTTCGCGATGCTGTGCGGCGCCACTTCCAGTCCGCCGAGCAGTCTGCTTCCCTCAAAGAACTGCACGATCTGTGGCTGTGCGGTCGGGTTCCAGGCAATGAATGTGCGGCTCTTCTTCGCTTCATTGACATAGACCATCGAAGTCGGGCTGTCGCCGTGGGCCGTCCAGTCCACGCGGCCGAGGTCGGTGAGCGCGCTGGCCTGGTAATAGATGCTCATCATCCATTCGTTGTGCGCGACTTTGTCGCCGGGTTCCGCCCACAGCTTGTCAATTTCAGCCACGGCACGCGGCGCGTCCGCCTGCATGAGAAAACCCAGATGATAGCTGCCGAGTTCGCCGCCAAGCGTTTTGATGGTCGCAGTTTTTTTCACGTAGTTGGTTTTCTTCGCCGCTTCCCTGTTCTCGAACGCCTCCAACTCACGCACAACATCGGCGTAGGTCTTCTGAATGAAGTTGCGATCACGGTCGTAGAACGCCAGGTGCGGTGCGGATGGAATCCATTGGATGCCGTAAATCCATGCCGGGCTGGCGGTGAACCATGTGCCCCAGACGATGCTGCTGCACCAGATCATGCCGCAGGCGTTGTGCGCGTAGCTCGTCGGGAACACGTCGTCGTGCGGATCGAACCAATACTCGACATTCGCGCGCGTCTCGAACGAATAGCCCATCACACCGGCGGCGGTGAGGTCCGCGTCGCCGAGCGCTTCGCCGAGGAGGATCATTCCCGCCCAGCTATTCACGGCCTCGCCGGTGGATTCCTGGTTGTTGCCTTCGGGAAAACCGTTGCCGTCCGCAAAGCTGTGGCCTCGCCAAATGTCGAACGTGCGGAAGCGTGGGAAGCGTGTGTCCGCGCGATCGTAGTTCGCGTAGTTCTTCGCGATGACCCTCGCGAAGTCGCCATACGATGCGGCGAAATCCGGCTGAAGCTGGCTCAGCAGTCCCGCCGCATAGACGAAGTAGCCTTGGTGAAAATGAGTGTCGGTGAAATGCTCCGAACCGTACGAGGCCGGGATTCCGACGAGTCCCTTGCGTCGGGGATAGTAGGCGAAGAACTGTCCTTTCTCACCGGGCATGTAGGTGAACCAGTTCTCCATTCCCTCCCGCAGTTTCCCGAGGATCGCGTCGAGTGAAGCGTCCTTCGTCTGCGCCGCGATGAATGCCGCCTGCGCGTATTTCTCCACTTCCTTGCCGCCCCAGTAAGTATCACCGCCGAGTTTCTTCTTCGGGTCGGTGAAATGTTGCGCCAGCAATTCCTTCACACGCGCACCGTCAAAGCTTTTCGCCGTCGGCGCAGGCAGGTTTGGCAGGATGCCGTTGAATGGATGGGTGATGTTGAACGTGTCACCCGGACCGCATTTCATGATGCCGCGGATGGTCGTGTAGCTCGGGCCACCGAGGTCGAGCTTTGCGGTGTTGTCGCGCCAGTGATGCGGCAGAAATCCCTGGATGACGCTTTTGCCCGCGCCGGGTTTCAGCGGTTCGGTGATCACCTTCCACGTCGTCGTGATGCTGCCTGCAGTGCGGTCGTAGTCCCACGAAAGCTGCGAGTCGCGCGGCACGGCGAAGGCGTACTGATGGAAAGTGGCGATGTCCTTCATCGCAGGCAGCGGGCACACGACGAGGAACGCACTCTTCCCCGCGAACGTCACGGACACCCCATCCGGGCCGTGCTCGAACTTAGTCCCATCGGGCGCGAAGACACCATACGTGCGCCCTTCGTAAGTAAGGCCCAGTGCGTCGCCAGTCACCGGCAACGACGTCGCTTTGCCGGCCAGGTCGAAGAACGCCGCCGGATTCTTACCGCGGCTGCCTTTGCCACCGTTACCACCGAGCGCGATGATCGGCTGCACACCTGTGAACTCGCACCACACCGCCGGCATCCCTTCGCCAAGCGTCACGTCCACGAAGCGGCTGTCGCTTTCGAACGAACGGAACGAAACCGTCCAATCCGTCCACGCCTTCGCGCGTGAGTCCTGCGGCTTGAAATCGCGTCCTGTGATGATGAGCGGGAACTCGGCGACCGATCGCACGCCGTCGCCGCTGAACCTCGTCGCGTAGAAAATCTCGATACCCTCCTTGGTCGCGTCCACCTTGTGCGGCATCGCCCACAGACCGGTGCCGAATTGTTGGAACAAAAGATTCTGGTACCACTTGTTGCTCGGGATGGGCCGCCCGTCGTCCTTCACGAGATACAGCTTTCGCTTCTCCGTTTCTTCCACGCGATCAATGTTCTTCTGTTTGTCCACTACAAGGCCCGGCGGTGGGAATGATGCGTAGGAGCCCTTGCCGACAGCGACGGGTTCTTGCGCGCGGATGCCGGGGACGGTGATGGCGAAGCACAGCGCGATGATGGATTTGGCACTCATGATTTTCACGGTCGGACAACAGACGTTCGAGAGTTGCAGTTGCATCGAATTTTGCGGAGGAAATCCGTGGAATACTTCGCGAAAAACTGAGCGCTCGAATCTTGCGTGCGGGTTCGCCTTCGTCATCATCTCGTCATGCGCCTTCAATGGATACTTCTCGCAGCGTCTCTTTCAGCGTCGTGTCTGCGCGCGGCGGATGTTGTGTTCCACGATACGTTTGCGGGCAAGCTCGGCGAGGGCTGGATGTGGCGGCGCGAAGACCCATCCGGGTGGCGCGTCAAGGATGGCGCGCTGGAAGTGCGCAACGAACCGGGCAACATGTGGGGCCCCGCCAACAACGCGAAGAACGTGCTCATTCGGAAATTGCCGGCGGCAATCGCTGAACGCGAAGTTCAAATTTCCATCACCGCATCGAATCGTCCGACCGAGCAATACGAGCAGGTCGATCTGGTCTGGTATTACGACGACAGCCATCAGGTGAAGATCGGGCAGGAGTTGGTGGATGGAAAACTCAGCATCGTGATGGGCCGTGAAGAGAAGGATCGCACGCGCACCATCGCCATCATTCCGCTCAACGCTTTCCTCGTGCAGTTGCGCCTGACCGTGAAAGGAAATGAACTGCGCGGTGAATTTCGTCCCGACGCGACTGGCGAATGGCGCCAGGCAGGGCGTTGCGATCTTCCGGTGCATGGCGAACCGAATGTGGCGATCGAGTGCTATCAAGGACCGGAAAAGGTCGAGCACTGGGCGCGACTGACTGACTTCTCGGTGCGCGTTCGTTAACGGCCCGATCAAAACAGGAGTGTAGCCCATCGACCGCTCAACGGGCTGGCTGCTTGAAGATGGCGCACGCCTTTCCCATGGGCATGAATGTCCGGCCAAACTGGGTGTTCAGCACCACCGCGGCGCAGGCGTAGAAGGAAAGCAGCGAAACGGCGATCTCGGTCCAGGCCGCCACGAGGTGCGATTGATGCGCCGCGACGCCGAATGCATTCAGAGCAAGCGAGCCCAGCAACACATCGATCAAAATCATGATCACGAGAATCACCTTGTTTACCTCCACGGCGCCGAGCGTCATGAACAGCGAAAAAACGAGGTAACCCAGGAACGCGAACCCAAGCTGTTTCACATCGGTCGCCGCAGCGAGAGCCGATCCGAATACGCCCATCTTGATCGCCCAGCAGGCGGCGATGGCATACCAGAAGAACGCGTAGGCGCCGAAAACCGTGGCTCCCCAGATGTTGTTGTGCTTGAAGTCGTAAATCGACGCCATCAACTGAGCCGTCGCACCGAGAAAAATCGCATAGACAATGACGAACGAAAGCCCCGTGGTGATGCCAAGCTTTTGCGAGCCGGCGACCAGCGTGACCATGGCTAAACCGAAAAGGCCCAGGCCAGTCGGGTTGGCCACGATCATCTGGACCTTGCGAGTTTCGTTGGCGCAGGCCGCGGTGGTCACAGTTGTTCGTGTGTGGGCCGACGGCCCATTCGAGGTCACTTCGGGTTCAATGCGAATCATGCGATGCCGAGTCAGTATGTGAGAACCAAGGTCAAACCCGCTTTCTGCGGTTCATACCTGAGGTTCGAAGCACAACCACACTGAAGAGATAGGACAGCGCAGGGTCGCTCTCCACCTTTCTTGCCGTTTGCTTCTGAATAATGGCGGGAGCGCGGAATTACTCGTGTCGCAGCGCTTCGACCGGATCCATCGCCGCGGCGCGGAACGCCGGATAAATCCCGAAGATCACTCCGACGGCGCCGGAAATCGTGAAGGCGAGAAACGGCGACCAGAACGTGACGATCGTTTTCATTCCCGCGAACTGACTGACGAAGTGCGGAATCACCACTCCGAGCAACACGCCAATGAGTCCGCCCGCCGCGGAGAGAATCACCGCTTCAACGAGAAACTGCGTGATGATGTCTTCGCGCTTCGCACCCAGCGCGCGGCGGATGCCAATCTCGCGCGTTCGCTCCGTCACGCTCGCCAGCATGATGTTCATGATGCCGATGCCGCCAACGAGCAATGAGATCGCCGCGATCGAGCCGAGGACGATGTTGAAGATTTGTTTCGTTCGTTCAGCCCGCCGCAACAACTCCAGCGGCACGACGATTTCGTAATCCTTCTTTTTGTGATGCCGCTCCAGCAATGCCTTCACCGCGTCGGCAGTGGCCATGACCTTGTCGGCTGACGCGACCTCGACGGTCAACTCGTGGAGTTCCACGCGCTCCTGCTCGAAGCTTCCGCTGCGAATCTTGCGGAGGATTTCGCCGTAGCGCGTCTTCGCTGTTTCGAGCGGGATAAACATGGTGTTCGCCACAGTCTGGTTGCGCTGGCCGTTCGATTCTGCGTCGGGATTCTTTGCGCGCGCGGCCATGACTCCGACGACTTGATAATAACTGCCGCCCACGCGGACGTGCTTGCCCACCGGCGCGCCGAGCGGAAAGAGAACGGGAACCAACTCCGCGCCAAGCACGCAAACGCTCGCTTTTGCGTCCATTTCGTGGTCGGTGAAAAAACGGCCGGCGATCACCTCGTGATGACGGAGCGTCGGATACCACGGAACCGTGGCAATGATTTCGCAATCGAGCCGGCGGTCGATGTTCCAGACGAAGTCGCGCATGATCCGGCTCGGCAGAATCAATTGAACGTCGGGGATGGTGGCGCGGATGCGTTTCACGTCGGCGTAAGTAAGCCCGTAATTCAGCACGTAGCTTTGGCTGCCTTGATCCGAAACCTTCTGCTGCTCCGGCGGCTTCACGCTGCGCAGAATGATGTTCTGGCTGCCGAGATTCTTGATCTGCTCCTGCGCTTCATGGCTCGCGCCTTCACCGATGGCGAGCATCGCAATCACCGAGCAAACTCCGAACACGATCCCCAACACCGTGAGGAGCGAGCGCAATCGATGCAACCAAAGCGTTTTGATGCCGAGCCGCACGATGCGTTTCACGCGCCCGAGGTGAAAACCCGGCGCGGGTCGTGGCTGCCAATGTGTGCGCGGAGTTTCCACGTTCAATCCCCGTGCGTGCGCACGTCCGTATGCACCAAGCCGTCGCGCAATCGCACGGCGCGATTCGCATGGCGTGCGACCGACTCGTCGTGTGTGACGAGGATCACGGTCTTGCCGCGACTGTTCAGGTCATCGAATACCTTCAGGATTTCCACGCCGGAGACGGAGTCGAGATTTCCGGTCGGTTCATCCGCGAGGATGACGAGAGGATCGTTCACGAGTGCGCGCGCGATAGCGACGCGTTGCTGTTGTCCGCCCGAAAGCTCGAACGGCTTGTGGTTCAGGCGATCATCGAGGCCGACGACTTTCGCGAGCTCGACTGCTCGCTCGCGCATCTCGTCTTCACCGCAGCCCTGGTAGAAGAGTGGAACCTCGATGTTCTCCACCACCGAGAGTTGTTGAATCAAATTGTAGGATTGGAAGATGAAGCCGAGACGCGCCCCGCGCATCGCCGAGAGATCGCGGTCGTCCAGGCACGACACATCATCCGCACCGAGGAAGTAACGTCCTGCGCTCGGTCGATCGAGACAGCCGAGCACGTTGAGTAATGTTGATTTCCCGCAACCCGACGGCCCCATGATGCTGACGTACTCGCCCGCATTGATCTGCAACGAGATGCCGCGCAACGCGTTCACCGTCACCGGTCCCATGCGGTACGTTTTCTCCACGCCTTCGAGCCGGACGATTGGCTCCGAGGTGGTTTGATGTTCGCTCGGGATCACGTTTTGGCCGTGGGCATTTTCGGCGAGGCGGGTTCGGACTTCTTCGGTTGCTCGGTCGATGCAGGAGCCAGACTGATCGGTGGACGCAGCAAAACTTTTTCTCCTTCCGCGAGACCTTTCTGCACCTCGATGAATTCTTCGTTGAACGAGCCCACCGCCACCTCGCGGCGCTCGGGTTTCCCGCCGCCACGCTGTAGGAAGCAGACGTATTTGCCTTCGTCCAAAATCACGCTCTGGATCGGCACGTAAACCACGTTCGTCAGTTGCTCGATGAATATTTCCACCTTCGCGGTCATGCCGGGCTTCAACCAATCATTGGTGGTGTTGACTGAAATGGTCGTGAGATAAACCTTCAGGTCCGGATTCATCCAACGGTTCTGCGAGTCCGGCAACACGCCGACCTTCGTGACTTCGCCTTGCAATTCCTTGTCGGCAAACGCATCGGCGATCAACCGCACCTTCTGCCCCTTCTTCACCTTCTTGATGTAGGTCTCGTGGATGCGCACACGCACCGACATGCTGGACATGTCCGGGATCGTGAGGATGGTCTGTCGCTCGCGGACGGTGGCGCCTTCACGTATGCGTTCTTCGCCGCCGTAATAATTCATGTCGTCGCCGGCGCGTCCGTAAATCACAAGGCCGGGTTTGGTCGCCTTGATCTGGCATTTGCCCATCTGCTCCTCGATGTCCTTCTTCTGGCGAAGCTGCACGTTGTACTGCGCCGTGGCGGACTTCAGCTTCGCGTCCGCCTGCGCGAGTTTCGCGACGGCCGCTTTGCGCGCGCGGTCCAGTTCACGCACGGCTTCGGAATATTTCGAGAGCGTCTCCTCGGAAGTCTTGAGGAACTCGTAACGCTGGAAAAGATTTCGCCCGGTCTCAGCGGTCTGAACTTTTAACCGCGAGTTTTCGAATGCGATCTCGTCGCGCTGCAAGTCCGTGCGCGTGACGAATTGCTTGTCGTAAAGCCGCTTGGTCCCTTCCAACGTCGCTTGGGCCTGGCCCATTTCCTTCTGCGCCACCTGCAAGTCGTCGTGGAACTTCCGGATCTTTTGCTTCGCCTCGCCGTCGCCGAGCACTTCGAGGTCGGAATATTTCGAGAAGTCGATATACGACGCCGCGCGCGCGAGTGGTGGGGGAACACTGTCATTTGTCGAAGCGCTCGCAGCGTTCGTCAGCACGACGACCGGCGTGGAAAGGCTCGCGAGCTGGATCGGCGGTTTGTTGCTCTCGACACTACTCACCCGAGGCGTCGTCGCCTTCGTGTCGTTCGTGGTGGTTTGCTTCGCTCGAATGCGCGTGATCTCGTCGTCGAGTCCCAGCTCGCGGATCACATCCTGCGCCGCACTGTTGCCGAGGAATTTTTCGAAATCCATGCGGGCGAACCGCGCCTTCTGTTCCGCGGCCATGATGTCGCTGATGTTCTGGTTCAACTGGATGTCGTAGCCCTGCTGCGCATCGGCCAGCGCGGCACCGGACGATTGAAACTGAATCTCCTGCTGCACGAGCATCTTTTGCAGTTCCGAAGAATCGAGTTCGATGAGCACCTTGCCGTTCGTCACGTCTTCGTCCGTCACGGCGTAGCCTTCTTCGATGATCTTGAGAATCTTTGTGCCCTGATAACCAACGCGCACCTCGCACTTGATCTCCTGCGAATCAACAGCCTGCATCGAACCGCCTTCGAGCACTGTGATCTGGAGCGGGCCGCGCCGCGCTGTGAAGACCGCGGCTTCGATCGTGGTGCCGGTGCGTCGCGTCGCAAAGAAGATCGCGACGCCAACCACGACGATCGCGGCTACGATGCGCCAGCGTGGTTGCTTCTTCAGGTTTTCAAGGAGTGGGTTTGGTGTCGCCATCTTTCAACTCTTTCCACTGTCCGTTGTCTTTGATGTAGAGAATTCCCGTGCTGGCCCAGAATTGCAGCCGTGCAATCGTGTGGCTCACGAGAGCCTGCGTCAGTTGATTCTTCGAAGTGATCAAATCGTTTTGCGCATCCACCTGGTCCTGCGCCTTGGCGCGCCCGACTTCGGCGAGAAGTGTTTGCTCCTCCACGCGGCGTTCCGCGAGTTCCACGCCGAGCTTGCTGATCTCGGAATTCCGTTTGGCCGATTCCAGCGAGCGCCAGCTATCGCGAACTTCGAGCCGAATTTCATCCGCCTGTTGTTCCGCGGCGCGCGCCACCTGTCGCTCCGCGATGATCGACGCGCGATAACTGTTCCGTTCCGCCTGACGATCGAATGGTAAATCGAAGGTGAATCCCGCGTTCCAGTTGTAGCGCTCGATATCCGGCACGGGAAATCCCTTGCTCTGGTTCGGTTCGTTGCGGAGGGAGACGGAGGAAACCAGATCGAGCTGCGGCCTCAGAAAATTCTTCGCCACATCCACTTTGCGCACCGAATCCTGGTAACGGTCCTTCGAGTTCAAATAATCGAGCCGCGCGGCGAGCGCAATCGACACGGCATCCTCCGCCTTGATTTCCGGATCGCGAATTTCCAGGGCGCGCAGTTCCGCGTCGTCGAGCAGGATGCGCGTGTCCACGGCGGTTCCCACTTGGGACAGGAGGAAATTGTCGAGCGACTGCTTGTAAGTGCGCAGTGCGTTGTTCCACGCGCTCTCCGTCGTGAGCACTTGCTGATCAAGCCGGCCGAGGTCCGACTGCGTGACGCGTCCTTCGCGCGCCAACTCGCGCGTGCGCTCGGCGTTCTGCCGCGAGCTCAGCACGTTCAGGTAATTGTTTTTCACCGTGTCCCGGTTCCCGAGCACGGCGTAGTAAGCGCTCGCGACCTGGACGCTGAACGTCTTCCGATACTGCGCGAAGGCTCGCAGGTCATAGAGCAGATCGCGCTCGGCCTGGGTGAGTTGCTCGACCTGCTGCTTGAACCCGGCGTTGCGAATCAGCGGCCGCGTCAACGTGGCGCCCACTTGCGACGAAGTCAGCGTCCGCGGATCGCCCGTGATGTAACGGAGAAAATCCGCCGTGAACGACGCCGTGATGAGTCCCACATCGCGGATCAGCCAGCTCGCATTGATGGTTCCGTTCCCCGCGACGCGCTGTTGCTCGACCAGATTGTCGCTCAGCAACACCTTCGGCTGTTGCGTCACGGGATCGACCACGACATCCACCGCCCGTTCGGTTTGCCCGATGATGGCTGCACGGCCGTTGCCGGTGAAAATCGGAGTGAAGCGATAGCGCGCGAGCGTGAGAGTCAGCGCCGTAGTGTAGAGCTGCTCCTTGCGCAGTTGATAAGCGCGGTTGCGCCGCACGGCGATGAGCAACGCGTCGTTGAGCGACAAAATGCGTGCGCCGACTTCGCGTCCCGCATCCGGCCCCATGAAGTCGAATGCGTTCGTGTTGACGCGGAATTGTTCGAACTGAAGTTTGTTCGTCTGCTCAATGGTGAAGTTCGTGTCCATGTTCGGCACCATGGGCGTACGCTGGGCGATGGCGCGGTAAACATCCTTGTCCGCAGACTTGCGATAGTGGTTCGCCGTGCAGCCAACCCCCAGGACAAAGACCGCAGCCAGACACCAAACACTAGAGCGCGTTAAGGAAATCATGAGTGGAACAGCGGTATGGACGCACAGTTGCGGTGCGGCGTTCGAGAATATTCTGCGGCGAACGCGCGCCGCGGAATCGGAGTTGCGGACATCCATGTCCGCAGTTCCTTCCAAGTGAGGAAACGCCAGCAGACATGGCTGTCCGCTTCTCCGGTTCACTCATCAGCGCGCCGCGTTCAGGGGACGGAACGCGGACCGGACGGCGGACACCGTGTCCCGATGCGTTTGGAAAGTCGCGAGGCGGGAGTCAACCGCGAGGCATTTCTCCCACACAGTAGCGCGCGGGCAACTGCCGGTACAACTCCGGGCGATGCTCTTGCAGCAGGGCCGCGAGCCAGTGGCGCATGAAGGCCCACAGCCAATCGCGCCCGCTGTTGCCTCCGCCGCGAATGCGACGGCGAAAGTTCGCCCCATGGGTGTAAAGGGTTTCTGCTTTTTCCGTGAGGCACGTGATCCACCCCGCTGGCAGTTCTTCACCGAGGAACACGCAGGCTTCTCCCCAGACCGCTACCGCGACGGCGCGCGGGACGATTGGCGTATCGCGCGTGATGCCGGTGGAGGGACGAACGACACGAGTCCCTGACTGGTGAGAGATGCGGGATCGCTCCAACTTCGGGATGACGTGCGGACAATCCAGATCGGCGATCAGGCCCATGGCTCAACGATACTCCGGCGGTTGTTCTTTGAAAGAGTAGTAATGCGCAGCGTCGCCTTCGGATTGCGGCGTGCTTTGGCCTTGCGGCAACGCGGCCGGCGCGGCGTCCGTCACCGGCGAAGCAGGGGGCTGTTCGGCGGCAGGTTCCCCGCCTCCCACAATGCGGATTTCCTCCCCGGTGAGGCCGTAGAGATCGTAAACGAGGCCGTCGATCTCGCGGTCGGTGGATTGGATTTGGCGGTCGAGGCTGGTCTGCTCCTGCGGCGTGCGTGCGGCGGCGCGTTGCCGGTGCAGGTCCAACGTGCGGGTGACGAACGTGACTATGCGGTCATGGCGGGATTTGTCGCTCGCGTTTGATTTGTCGATGACGCGAACCGGCACCTTCTCCATGTATTGGTAGATCAATCGATAGCGATACTCGCCTGCGCGGATGCCGAAGGGGATGCTGATGTTTGCGATCGCAAACCAGAACAGGCGGCTATTCAGGAATCCGAGGAGATAACGATCATCTGTGCCCAGACAGTAAGCCGTGTTCGCGAGATAAATTCCTGAATCATCGAAACAAAACCGCGGGCCTTTGCAGATGTCCGGAAAGATGATCTTCGCACGGTCGAAATACTTGTAGTAATCGCAGGGACGTAGTTCCCACCAGTAATCACCTTTGTCTTGCCGTTTTTTTAGAGCGTCGATGAACGGCTCCAGGTGTGCGGCGAGTCTTGGATGCGCTTTTGACATCCAGTTCCACGCGGCACGCTCCGATGCATCGGCGAGTGTTGGATTCTCCGCCGTCATTTGCGTTCTCGTAAATCCGCATGGAATCACAATCAGAAAGCGCTCGTTGTTCTCGATGTGATAGCGACGAATGTCTTATCCACCGACGAAACGCTTGATGAGTGCGGCAGTGCGTCGCTCTTTGTTGAGTGTGGATCGCTGTTCAGTCGTGAGTTCGAAAGCTTCGTTTAGTCCGGTTAGGAGGCCACGGTAGAACTTGCGCTCCACATAGTCGCCGAGCGGCTTTCCAGCTTTCATCATCTTCGCAAACACCGCCGCTTCGGCGTCGGACTTCAACGACCACGCCTCAGCCGAAAGACGCTCGTGTGGGATTGTGTAGTGACTCGTGGCGGCGTGCTTCGGCAAATTCAGGTTCTTCAGTGATGTGACTTTTGAAACATCAACCCGTGTCTGCTTCGCACCTTTCGCGAGCACTGGAATGCAGACATAGGTGTCCTTCGCATTGGCGAAGACTGCGAGTCCGCCGAAGTCCACGATGCGCACCACTGCGGCATGTTGTTTCAAGGTGCGACGAAGCGCTTCGCCATACGTCGCGCGGAGAAAACTGCTGGAGACGATGATGCTGAAGAAACCGCCATCTCGCAGGAGCTTCACACCCTGTTCCATGAAGTAGGTGTAGAGGTCAGCCGTTCCGTCGAACGCGTCGTAGTGTTGTTCGAAGTAGTTCTTGAATGCAGCGAGTGATTCCTGGCGCACATACGGCGGATTCCCAATCACCGCATCAAACCCACCAGCCTTGAACACTTCCGCAAACTCCCCGCGCCAGTCGAAGACGTTGATGCGGAAGCGTTCTTCGTCGCTCAGGTCGGGCAAGTCGGGTTGCGCGTAAAAGTCCGGGCCAATGAGTGAATTGCCGCACTTGATGTTGTCGCCCAGGTCGGGCAGCACGCGGTCGGCAAGGCCGAGCGTCATCTGCGCGAGGCCCGCTTCGCCTTCCAGCACTTTGAGCAGCAACGAGAGTTTGGTGACTTCCACCGCCTGCCCGTCGATGTCCACGCCAAAGATGTTGTTGAGCAGGATGCGTTTGCGCTCGGCAATGCTGAGCTGCCACGCGCCGGTGCGCGTCTGCACGAGCACAGGATGTTTGGCCTTGGAACCTTTGGCGGCGGTGACTTCCTTCGCCCACCTCGCCGGATCGTTCGCCAGGTAGAAGGCGAGATGCCAGTCGAGGAGGAATTGATACGCGCCAATGAGGAACGAGCCGGAGCCGCACGCGGGATCGAGGACGCGGAGCTTTGAGACGCGCTGGAGAATGGCGGTGGCGGCGCGCGGGGTGGCTTGGGTGAGATTCGGGGTCGTGGAAAAGATCGTGGCCTGTTCCCCCTCACCCCGGCCCTCTCCCTTGGGGAGAGGGGGAATCGTTTCCCGGTTTGCGGGCGAATGAGAGTCGCTGGATTCGCGAGAGTCGCTGGAAGAGTTCGACTGAGGCGCGGCGGCTGTTCCCTCTCCCCGAGGGAGAGGGTTAGGGTGAGGGGAAACGGCGCGTGGCTCGTCAGCATTCGTCGCCACGCTCGGGCCAATGATGTCCGCGAGCAGTTTTTCCACCGTCTCGCGCACGATGTAGTTCACGATGTAGGTGGGCGTGTAATAAACGCCGCCGGCTTTCTTCACCTCGGGTTTGTCATCCACCTTGGCGCGATGGCCGTCGGTGAGCGTGATGACCTTGCCGAGGAATTGCTCATAGACCTGGCCGAGGATGTCGGCGGAAAGAACGCTGAAGGCGTAAGGGCTGTCGGGATAGTAGAGATTCTTGAGGATGTCCTTCAGGAGCTTGTCGTCGATGTCGAGCCGCAGGGTGAGTTCATCCGGCGCTTCGTGGCGGTCGCGCTCCCTCTTGAAATGGAACAGGCCGGAATTGTAGCGGGCATCGGCGGCTTCAAAGAGTTCGCACAGGCGCGGGTAAATGCGCGGACCGTTCGTGAGCGCCTGAAGTTTGCCGTAGTTCTCCAGCCCGCGGTCTTCGGCGATGCGCAGGAAGATAATGCGGTCGATGATGCGCTGGACGGCGAAGTTGAGTTCGCGCTGGGTAAGCTTTGGATTTCGCAGGGCGAGGTTCTGGGCGAGTTCCTTGCGCCAGCGCTCGATCTCTTCGAGGAAGTCGGCATCCACTTCGGCGGTGCCGCGCTTGGTTTTGTTCTCGGCGGCGTATTTATCGAAGGAACCCTTCAGCACCGCTTCGCGCGAGAAGATGCTGGCGATGTAATCCCATTTGTAATGCAGACACTCGCGCGCTGGCAATGCACTGGTTGGTTGGAATCTGGGCCGCGGCGCGCTGAGGACACCGCGCCCACCGCACAGGCGAATCAATTCACCTGAAGCACGCGGTAAAAGCGATACGGCAGCGCGACCGTGTCCGAGAGGCTCGCCGTTGTGTTCGCTGCCACGAAGTCCGGACCGAGTTGTGTCCAGGTGGGCGCAGCGAGGTTGTCTTTGTAGAACACGCGATAGGTGCGGCCTGCGATCGTGTTGATGGTGAAGGTGGTTTGTCCATTGATGCTCGCCACGGCATTGATTTGCGGGCCGGGGATAATGGCCACGGTCTGGGCGGTTGGCGGACGCACGTAAATGTAAAACGTCACGGTGTCGCTCAGCGGCGGCGTGCCGTTGTCCGTGGCAGTCACGGTGATCGGGTAATCGCCGATGGGCTGGTTCGCCGGCACGAACCAGCGATAGACGCCGTTCGGTTGCATGAGTGAGCCCGGGAGTGCCGACGCGGCGTTCGTGGTGTAAGTGATCAATTGTGCGTCGGGATCAGTCGCGCGGGTCACAGCAGTGGCGGTCTGGCCGGGTGCGACGATCACGTTGGTGATTGTTCCAAAACGCGGCGCTGTGTTGGTGGTCGGCACTCCGTTGAACGCTCGCGGCGTTGGCCGCGGCATCACAAACTGATTGCTCGCTCCGTCGGTGTAACGGCCCTGGCTCACGTCGGTGCTTTGTGTGAGGTAAGTCACGGAGTCGATCACATTGGAGCCATCGGGCGTGTACAAACCAATGAAGCCGGGGCTGCTCGCCAACTTGAAACTCGCGTGGAGATCAATGCGGTCGGCGCGATTCTGGTTTGCTTCGCTGTCCGCCCACACGAGCAGGAATCCGCCCGCGGGAATGCGATACTGGCCGTTCGTGGGCACCATGTATTTCTTTGGCGTGAACGAATCGTCCGTGAGCCAGCAGCCGCCGAGGTCGATGCTTTGGAGGCCGCTGTTGTAGAGCTCGATCCAATCGTCCGCGTCGGTGTCGGCGGGATCGCGCAATCCATTCAGGTTGCTGGTGAGAAACTCATTGATGCATACGGGAATGGGCCGGCCTGCATTCGTCGTGGCCGCAGTCGGAGAGTGCAACAGGGATCGGAACACCGGCTGGCCTTCCGGGAAGCTGCCGTATGACGCGTTGATCCCAACGTGGTTCCAAACCAGATGGTCGACGAACTGCGGCTGGCCGTTCGTGAGGCGCACAAGCGCCAGTCGGCCGCTCTGTGCGATGACGAAGGTCGTGTGCAGAACATCCGGCGTGGATTGCTCGGGCTGTCCGTCTGCCCAGATCACTTTGTGTTCGCCCGGAGCAATGCTAGTCCCCAAAGGAAAAGGCCAGAGCAACAGATTCGTGGTGAAATTGTCCGTGAGGAAATAGCCGTCGAATGGCACGTCCGTGCTGCCGGTGTTATACAATTCAATCCATGGTGAAGGCTCACCAAAATTATCGAGCGGCGCGGCGCTGGCGATGATTTGGATTTCATTGATCCATAGCGGATCGAAAGTCGGCAGTGCGCCCGCGCCTGAATTCGGCGCGCCCGGTGTGGCGGGATGAACGGACCAGTTGCTCACGCGAGTATTTTCCTGCGCGGAGTCGATGAGCTGAAGCGACTGGCCGGGCGGTGTCGGCGACCACGGTGCCACGGTGTCGTAACGCACGGCGCTCACGACTTCGCCGAGCGAACCATTCGTGCGGATAAGCGCCAGCGTTTGTGCAGAGGTAAGGTTCGCCGTGAACTGCGCGAAGACCGGCACGCCGGGATACGCGGCTTTGAAGACGGTGTAGTTGCGTGCGAAAACAATGCGCTGATGGTTGGTGATGATCGAGCCGATCGGCAACACCACGTCAGCGCCATCGAGCTTCCAGCCGCTGAGGTCAAAGCTGTTTTCCGAGCGATTGATGATCTCGACGAACTGCGCGCCATTGGTGGAGGGCGCGTAAAGAATTTCATCGATCACCAGCGCGCCGATAGGATCGGGGTCGGGGCCGGTGAAATTCGGGTTGATCACTTGCACCGCGCCGGGAACGAACACGCCGAAACGATCGTAGCCTTGCAGCGCCAGGATGTTCACGCCGCCGTGCAACACCACGCGCACCACGAAGCTCGTCACGCTGGTCCACGTCATGGGATAGCTCACGCCGTTGAACGTGATCGTCTTCACCGCAACCGGCGCCGTGCCGGTGAGGATCAACAGATTGTTCGTGGTGTCGAAACTCGATGGACTGTTCACTGCGAATGGCACTGTAACGGTCGCAATCTGGCTTTGGATGTAGGAGCGGCGCTCGGCGATGTAAGTCTTGATCGACGCCACGGCGTTCAGGTCGATGTCGATGTTGTTGTTCGTGAGCGCGAGGACGCGAGCGTCGATGAATGGATCGAGCGCTGCATTGCTGAACGGCCCGCTCACGAGATCCTGAAAAGCCCGCCAGTAAGCACGCGCAATCGCCGGCGTGTTTTGCATCGCGACGATGCGCGGATCGCTGGAGCCGAAGAGCGGTTCGTTCGCCGGCTTGCCGAGGCCGAGTGAGTAATCGATGTCCCACGGCAGATGCACGAAACCGTTGCTGCTGCGATAGAGATAATCATTCTTGCCGCGGTCCCAGCCGTAGCTGTCGAAGTTGCCGACGGTGCGCTGCGCGGCGAAGTGGCGCATCCATATTTCCCAGTCCGCCACGGTGCCGAAGAGATCGGGATCGATGACGTTGTTTGTCGGATTGTCCGCCGGACTCGCGGTGTCGATCATCTGGAAGATCTGCGAGTAGTCGTTGGCTGAGCTGCCGACGTTCACTGAACGTTTGCGAAACTTGAAGCGGTACGGACCGGGCAGAAAAACCTGCTGGCCATTGAGCGGCGTGGTGATGCGCTCGAGGTCGGCGTCGTTGTATGCCGAGACATCAAAACCGTTCGGCTCGACCTCGAACCAGTCTTCGACCTTGAACAACTGACCGCCGGCATCGTCCGGAAACCATTCCTCAATGATGTCGCCGTTCGGTTGCTGGGAATCTTCAAAGATGAAATTTCCCGAGCGCTCATAAGCGGTGCTGCGCTGGCTGCCGTTCACGAAAATGTGAATGTAGCGCCGATGATTGTTCGGCAGCCCGAGCCCTTCGAAGATTTTGTAAACGGTGCTTTCGGCGACAGCGCTTTGATCGCTGATGGTGTAACGGTCGGGATTGCCGGGATTGTTCAGCACGAAATCGCGGGCGCCGAGGAACGCATCGTCCTCCGCGAAATTCAGCACGTAATCGACGCGCAACGGCCCGGCGGGACCGGCCGTGGAATTCGTGCGATGGAACGGGCTGCCCGAGAAGAGCGGCAACGCGTTGTAGATCACGCGCGAGTTGTTGTAGACGAACGTGGCGTCCATCGGCGTGTTGTTCAGCGGATTGCGGATGTGCCAGCGGTTCGAGTTCACCGACGATATCCAGAGATGATAGGTCGCGAAGTCACCCGGCATCTGCACCTCGCCCCAGCGGACGATGCATTCGCGTGTTACGCCATCGTTCGGCCAGCAACGATCGAAACCGGGCTTCGGGAAAACGTCCTGTGGAAACGTGCCGATCGCGTTCAGTCCATCGCGTGCTTCAACGTAAAACGGAACGATCTGTCCGGTAGGTTGCCCCGGAATCCTCGCGCTATAGATGCCGTCGTTGGCAATCGCGTCGTCGCTCGTGCCGTCATCGACCATCGGCACATCGACGAAGGTGGGATCCGGATCGAGACGGTATTTGAGTGTGATCGAAGCGATTCCCAAACGATCGGCAGCGCGCGCAGAGACAACAACGTGCTGGTTCTCCGCAGGCAGAACAGGGAAGTGCTTCACTTCGTAAATGGCCGGGCCGGCATTCGGGATGCGCGTGCTGTTCACCACGCCGGGCGTGCCGAGCTTGCGTGGCAATGACATGCGGCCGAACGCTTCGGTCGCGCTGCCGTGCAGACGCAGAAGAATTTCCGGATGGCCGCGGAACCAGCGCACCTTCGCGCGGATCGAGATGTTCCTGGCGGTGTCAGGTATCGTGCTGGCGAACGGCGCGGAAAGAATGCGGTTGGATTGATTATCACCACGCGAACCGCCGCGCACGTGGAGGCTTTTGCTGCCGATGAATCCCTCGTTCTCGATCGTGGAGAAGTCATGCGAACCTTGCAGCGACCAGCCGCCGAGGCCGTTTTCAAACCCGCCGTTCGCAACGAGGTTTGGACCGTTGTCCACGCGCACTTCAACCTCGTCGAGCAGGCATTCGCCGATGCCTTGGAGCATGATGATGAGCCGGTCGTTGATGTCGGGCCCGAGGCTTTGACCGAGCGGGCCGTTGTATTCAATGGCCGTCCACGCGCTCTCGCCGGTGTCGTTGCTGTCGGCCCAGTTCGAGGGGAAACGCTCGTTGCCTTCGGGATCGATCAACTCGAGGCTGCTGCCAAGACCGTCGCTCCAGTTGCCCCACTTGCCCCCATCGCCGTATGTGACTTCGCTCACGACCACGTTGAGGCGTTCGTTGAACGTCTGATTGCTGCGCGTGACGAAATCGTAGTCGGCTGCTGCGAGCGCGAGGCGTTCGCCGCCGTTGGCCAGAGTGCCGCCGTACGGGCCGAAGGTGTTGTTGGTGTTGAGGTTTGGATAAATGGCGAACAGGTTCGTCAGATTCTTCGCGATGACCCAATGCGCGCCCGCCGGCATGGTCACGAAAGGGTTCGTCGGGAAAACCCAACTAATGCCGACCACGAACTCCCAACCCGCGAGGTTCACCGAGGTGCTGCCGCGGTTGTAGATCTCCACGTATTCATCGTCGCCGTTGCCGGAGATCGGATTGTACATGATCTCGTTGATCACCACGCTGTCGCGACGCGGGCCGATGTTGCGCCCACCAGGAGTATTCGTCGCCATGCGATAGATGTTCGGCGCGCCGTCAGGAAACCGCCCGTGCGAGACGTTGTTCGATGAACCGCGGAAGTCGATGATGTCGATGACGCGCGTCTGGTTGGAATTCCACAGAAGGATCGTCTCGCCGCCCGCGAAGAGTTCGAAGCCGACCTCGTGCTGGTAATAGAGAAGATACCCACGCGCTGGAATCGAAGTGCCATTCGGGATGCGGAACTTGTTCGTCAACGGATCGTCGCTCAGCCACGCGCCGGACATGTCCACGGCGGTGTTGCTGTGATTGTAGAACTCGATCCAATCCTCGGGATCGCTGTGGTTCTGCCACTCGTTGATGAAGATCGTTGCGAGAGGATCGGGTGTCGCGGAATCAGCCATGCCGGGCGAACCGCCGACGCTGTCACTCTCGGCCCACGCTTCAGGAGCGTTTTCGCCGAGTGACGGGCGGATCAAACAAAGTGAATGCCCCGTGCCGTCCGCGGCTTCCGGCCACGGCGGTGAGTCGCGGTAATCCACTTGCAGCAACACGGCGCCGAGACGATTGCGCAGCCGCACGGTGCCGGCGTCTGTCGGAAGGCGATTCGTGCTGGGGCCATCCCACGGGCCGATCACGTTCGTGATTCCGTAATTGGTTTGAATGATCGCCGGCACACGGGCGACGACGAGATACGCGCCGGCTTTCAGAACCGTGTTGCTCGGGAACACGTAATGCACCGAGCCATCGATGACGAAGCCGCTGATGTCTTCATCCCACGGCTTGGAGTTGAAAAGTTCGATGAACTCGCGCGTGAGATTCGTGCTGAAGCCGGGGATGGGACGCGGATTGTACAGTATCTCCGTGATGACCAGTCCGGTCTTGCGACTGGACGGCCCCGGCGGCTCGCGATCGAGCGTGAACTGCGCATGAGCGGACGCTGTCGCGATGAGGAGGCACGCCCACAAGGGTTTTAATGACGGCACAATATTCTTTCCACAACCGGGCTTAAACTCAGCACGTTTCCTGCGCTTGCGTCCGAGCAAACCGATCGCGCCACGGCGGCGTTCGGGTCGCAGGGAAAGACAGTGCTGAAGGACGGAAGTTACGGGATTATGACAATCGCCGCGAGCTTTATGACCGGGATACGCGATGACATTCCGTTCATTGGGCAATCCCGATTGTCGGCAACGCCCGCAGTTCGACAACGGACAAAAATCTGAGGCCGTCAAAACGCAGAAGCGCGCGATTGACCTCGTGGAAGACGCGGAAATGAAAGCTGAGTTCGAAAAGTCTTTGAAGCGGTATCAGCAGCCTTGAGGCTTGCTCAGCGACCGTTCAAGAAAAGCTCTTTTGCTTCGGTGGCGCCTTCGAGTTGCACCACCACGGAGCGGTCGCGGATTTCTTTGCAGAGCACTTTTACCTCGCCGTCCTTCAACTTCACGCGTGCGGTTTCGCCCGGTGCGAAGGTCTGGTTGTTCACGATGGCAAAGCGGCGCGCGGCAGTGCCGGAGAGACCAGTCAGCTTCAAGTCGTCGTATCGTTTCACGGCAGTGGGCATGCCCGCCCACGGCTCAGAAGGTGTCACGGGTTCTGCCGGTGGCGCCGGGGATTTGGGCCGTTCCGTTTCCACGGCCCGCCAATTAATTCCCTTCGCGGTCTGGAGCGCTTCGATGAATTTCGCCGGACCTCCGCGGATGTAGCCAATCTTCGTCACTGGTTTGCCGGATGAGTTGAGCACGAAAAGTGTCGGGAATCCTTGGACGCCGAACTTTTCTTGCAACGTATCGTTCTTCCGTTGCTGCTCGGCGCTCTGGCGTGTGCGCTTCGGAAAATCAACTTCCAGCAGGACGAGGTTCGCTTTGGCAAACGCGGCGAACTCCGGAGTGTCGAACACCTCCGCCTTCAGCTTCATGCACCAACCGCACCAGTCCGATCCGGTGAAATCGATCAACACGGCTTTGTCTTCGCGCGATGCCTGGTCCAGCGCGGCGTCATAGTCAGTGAGCCAGTTCAATTCACCGGCGCGACCGGCCACCGCCGCGAGCCACACGCAAACAAAGGCGGTCTTCCAACGGATGTTCATCGTGAATTTATCGGTATCTTTCGTCCTTCTGTTAACTCCCTGTGCGTCCACCCGATCGGCCCACGAAGCGCGAAGTTGGCGCTGGCTGCGGCATTCTGTTTGAAATTTCAAACACGCCCCAGCCATGCTCGCCGCTGTGACAGCGAGCGAGGCGAAACAACTTCTTGAAAAATTCCGTGCGGGAAACATTTCCGCGGACGCGGTCGTGCGTGCTTTTCAAGCCGCGCCCGTGGCTGATCTCGGTTTCGCCCAGGTGGATCTCCATCGCGCGCTGCGAAAAGATTTTCCTGAAGTGATTTTCGGCTCGGGCAAAACCCCGGCCCAGGTAGTCGCCATCGCGGGAAAACTCATCGAGCGTGAGCAGCACGTGCTCGTGACGCGAATCACGGACGAGCACGCGAAAGCGTTGAAGAAGAAATTTCCCCGCGCCGTGCATCACGAGACGGCGCGCTGTATCTCGATCGAGAAAAAACCGCGCACGAAACGGCCTGGCACCATCGTCGTCCTTTGCGCGGGCACGAGCGATCTGCCGGTGGCTGAAGAGGCGGCCGTGACCGCGGAGGTCATGGGCAACAATGTTGATCGCATCTACGACGTGGGCGTCGCCGGCTTGCACCGGTTGCTCGCGCGGATGGAATCCATTCAGCGCGCCAATGCGATCGTGGTGGTCGCCGGGATGGAAGGCGCATTGCCCAGTGTTGTCGCCGGCTTGGTGGCGCGCCCTGTGATCGCTGTGCCGACGAGCGTGGGCTATGGCGCGAGCTTTGGCGGACTGGCCGCGCTGCTCGGGATGCTCACCAGTTGCGGCAGCGGCGTGACGGTGGTGCACATCGACAACGGGTTCGGCGCAGGCTACGCGGCCAGCCAGATCAATGCTTTGGCGGCGGATTGCAAAGGGGATGGCGGAAGTTAGGATCAAATCATGAACACGCTTACGGTCACTGGGAT